>NZ_PSQF01000006.1:0-91516 GCF_003324125.1 Subdoligranulum sp. APC924/74
TTTTGGCAACGCAGATGCCGTGCCGCAGCTGCCGGAGCGGTGCTTAAGCCGCAAGGCGGGAATTGTGCGGTGTTGCCATAAAGGAACAGGAGCAAGACAATTATGAACTATCGTGCCTGGCAGCTGAAAAACGCCGATACCGCAGGGGAAAGTGCGCTCCTGGCCGCCGGTTATGGCCCGCTGCTGGCCAGGGTGCTGGCCTGCCGCGGTATTGCCCAGCCGCAGGCTGCCGCCGAATTGCTGGAAGAGGAACCGCCGCTGAGCGACCCGTTCCTGCTGAAAGATATGGACAAAGCCGTTGCCCGCATCCAGCAGGCTATTGAAAACGGTGAAACCATTGTGATCTTTGGCGATTATGATGTGGACGGCGTTTCCGCTACGGCCATCCTGTATGAGTGCCTGACCAACCTTGGCGCGCAGGTGCGCTGCAAACTGCCCACCCGCGAGGGCGGCGGCTACGGCCTGAACCGTGAAACCCTGCAAAAGCTGGCAGATAAAGGCTATAAGCTGATTGTGACAGTGGATAACGGCATTTCCGCCATTGAGGAAGCTGACCTGGCCGCAGAGTTGGGCATTGAGCTGGTGATTACCGACCACCACCTGCCCGCCCAGCAGCTGCCCAAAGCCGTTGCCGTTGTGGACCCCAAGCGGGAGGACGACACAAGCCCCTTCAAGGATCTGTGCGGTGCCGGTGTGGCGTTCAAGCTGTGCGCTGCGCTGGAAGGCTGTGAGGACCCCGCTGAACTGCTGGAACCCTTTGGCGAACTTGCCGCCCTTGGCACCATTGCGGACGTAATGCCGCTGGTGGGGGAGAACCGCACCATTGTAAAAGAGGGCCTTGCCACCTTGCAGGATACCCTGCGCCCCGGTTTGCAGGCCCTGTTGGAAAACGCAGGCTATGCAGACCGCCCTGTCACGGCGGAAACCGTCAGCTATGGGCTGGCACCCCGCCTGAACGCCGCGGGCCGCATGGATACCGCCGCTGTTGCCCTGAAGCTGCTGCTGTGCGAAAACGAGGAGCAGGCCGCAGGCATTGCAGCGCGCCTTTCGGAGATCAACACCAGCCGTCAGCAGGCGGAACAGCAGATCGCTGCCGCTGCACTGGAAAAACTGAGCGCAGACCCTGCCCGTGTTCTGGACCGTGTAATCGTGGTATCAGGCGAAGGCTGGCACCCCGGTGTAATCGGCATTGTGGCAACCCGCCTGATGGAAAAATACGGCCGCCCCTCCATTGTTATTTCGACGGAAAACGGCGAGGGCCGCGGCAGTGGGCGCGCCCCCACCAGCTTTAACCTGCACGCCGCTTTGTGCGCTTGCGCACCGCTGCTGCTGCGCTTTGGCGGGCATTCCGCTGCGGCGGGCCTGACCATTGAAGAAGAAAAGATCGGCGCGTTCCGCAAAGCCATCAACGATTGGGCCGCTAAAGAATACCCGGTGCCCAAGCCGCTGCCGCTCAAGTTGGATGCCGTGGCCGATATTGCGGAATTGACGGTGCCTACCGTACAGGAACTCAGCCGCCTGGCTCCCTTTGGCAGCGGCAACCCGGTTCCGGTGTTCCTGCTGCAAAACGCCGCGGTGGATGGCATCTGGCCCCTGGGCAGTGAGGGGCGGCATTGCCGCATTCGCCTGCGCCAGGGCGGGGCAGCCTGCTTTGTCTCACTGTTTGGCACCGCCCCGGACGACCTGCCCTACCGCATGGGTACAGCTGTGGATGCCGCGGTGGAAGTCAGCATCTTCCAGGGGCGCAGCGGGCCGATGGTGTCCTGCCATTGCTGTGCCATGCGCCCGGCCGGTTTGGGCAATGCCCCGGCGGAGCAGGCCGCACGGTTTGATGCTTTCCTGAGCGGAACGGCCCTGCCAGATGACGAGCGGTTGGCCTGCCTGCCCACCCGTGCCGATACCGCTGCCGTGTATCGCATGGTGCGCACCGGCAATGTGTTTGCGGATGATCTGCAGCCGCTGTTTGCAACCGCAGGGCCGGAAAACACCGGCAAGACCCTGGCCAGCCTGACGGCGCTGGAACAGCTTGGTTTGATCGAGCGCCGCGGCAGCCGCTACCAGCCGGTGGAAGTGACCGGCAAAAAAGACCTCTCCTCCGCGCCGGTCCTGCGCAGACTGGCGGAAGGGGAAGGATAAGGCAAAATGAAAAATGTCCCCGCGGCAGGAGGGAACTGCCGCAGAAATGGGACTTTTTTATGATTGTGCGATACTTGAAATGGGGATGATAGAATGCCAGAAGAAGTCAAAAACAATGCTGCAGAACAGGCAGCCCAGGCGCAAAAGCAGCCGGTGCCCATGCCCACTACTTATGAAGCACTGCGCCATGATCTGATCGCCAGCGGCCGTGCCTATGATTTTGACATGATTGACCGTGCTTATCAGCTGGCCAGCGCGGCGCATGCCACCCAGTTCCGCCGCAGCGGCGAACCGTATATCTGCCACCCAATCAGCGTGGCACAGCTGCTGGTGGAACTTGGCATGGATAGCGAAAGCGTTGCCGCAGCCCTGATGCACGATGTGGCCGAGGATACCCCCGTGACCATTGACGAGATCCGCCAGAAGTTTGGCAGCGAGGTTGCCCTGCTGGTGGATGGTGTTACCAAGCTGACCCAGATCAAGTTCTCGAATGTCGAGGACCGCAAAGCGGAAAACCTGCGCAAAATGCTGCTTGCCATGAGCCAGGATGTCCGCGTGATGATCATAAAGCTGTGTGACCGCCTGCACAATATGCGTACCGGCGATGCCTGGCCGGAGCAGAAACGCCGCGATAAAGCCCTGGAAACCATGGAGGTTTATGCCCCCATTGCCCACCGCCTTGGCATTTCCAACATCAAGGAGGAGCTGGAGGACCGCAGCCTGCAATACCTGGATCCTGTGGGTTATAACATGATCCGCTCCCTGCTGAACAAGCATGGGGATGACTTCCTCAACGATATCTGCGCCACCATTCAGGAACACCTGGAACAGAACGGCATCCACGGAGCAACCATCCGCCACCGTGTCAAGAGCATCTACGGCATTTACCGCAAGATGTATATGCAGAACAAGGACTTTGAGGAGATTTATGATATTTATGCTGTCCGCATCATTATTGATACGGTGGCGGAATGTTATACCGCGCTGGGCCTGATCCATGATATGTACCACCCGCTGCCCAACCGCTTCAAGGATTATATCTCCACCCCCAAACCCAACGGCTACCAGAGCCTGCACACCACCGTGATTGGCCGCGAAGCCATCCCCTTTGAGGTGCAGATCCGTACCCGCGAGATGGACCGCAACGCGGAATATGGCATTGCTGCCCACTGGAAGTATAAGGCCGGCATTACCGCCGCCAGCAGTGATAGGCTGGACGAACGCCTGGCTTGGGTGCGCCAGCTGTTGGAAAGCCAGCGTTCCAGCATTGATGCCACCGACCTGCTCAGCGATATCAAGTCTGACCTGCTGCCGGAAGAAGTGCTTGCCTTTACCCCACGCGGCGATGTGATCAACCTGCCGGCCGGCGCAACCGTCATCGACTTTGCTTACGCCATCCATTCCGCCGTGGGAAACCGGATGATCGGCGCCAAGGTAAACAACCGCATTGTGCCCATTGACCATCAGGTCGTTACCGGCGAAATCATTGAAATCATCACCGGCCCGGAAAACCGTGGCCCCTCCCGCGACTGGCTGAACATTGTAAAAACCAGCGAAGCAAAGAACAAGATCCGCAACTGGTTCAAGAAAGAGCGCCGGGACGAAAACATTGCCGAGGGCAAGGATGCCTTTGAAAAAGAGCTGCGCCGCAACCTGATGGTGATCCCGCCGGAGCAGTATGACGAGTTCATGTCCAACCTGGCGCGCCGCAACCACTGTAACTCGGTGGATGAAATGTATGCGGCCATCGGCTATGGCGGTTTGCAGCTGGCGCGCATCCTGCCCAAGCTGAAGGAAGAGTACACCCGCCTGAAAGCAACGGAACCCAAGCCGCTGCCCACGGTGGATATCAAGCGTGTTCATTCTTCGGACGGCGTTGTGGTGGAAGGCATTGACAACTGCCCCATCAAGTTTGCCAAGTGTTGTTCGCCGCTGCCGGGGGATGACATCATCGGTTTTGTCACCCGTGGGTTTGGCGTGTCCATCCACAAGCGGGACTGCGCCAATGTGCAGCAGAGTATGAAGGACCCGGAAAATGCCGCCCGCTGGGTGAAATCCTATTGGGCGGATGATGCCAAAGAGGACTACAAGGCAACGCTGGAGCTGGACTGCATGGACCGCGCCAACCTGCTTTCGGACGTTGCGCTGGCGCTGGGCGATATGCGTGTGCCGATCTATTCACTTTCCGCCCGCGCGGCGGACCAGGGCCGCGCACGCATGTCCCTGACGGTGGGCATTATGAACACCGTGCACCTGAACAATGTTGTGGCACGCCTGAAAAAAGTCAAAGACGTTCTGACAGTTACCCGCAACTAAAACTTTTATACGGGGGACTTTTTGATCCTTTTTTGCAAAAAAAGGAACCGAAAAAACTCTGATATATCAGACATAAAAAATAAGAAAGAAAATAGAAAGTGTGCAGAAACCCCGTAGGAACGCATATTGAGTGCCTGCTGCCTGGGGTTAAATCAAAATTGACCTATCACTGCACAACCCATAAAACACATGAATCAAAACACAAAACGGCGGTGGCTGGCGGCGCTTTTGGGCGCGGCGGCGGGCATGGTGGTATTTTTCCTGCTGTATGGCACATCCACCCTGCACCCAACCTATGATGCCTGGATCTTGAACGGCTATGATGAGTGGGACATTCAGCAGCATTATGCGGGCTGGGTGTTGTTCCGCAACTCTCATTGGGCGTTCCCGCTGGGCCTGGCGGATACCATTGCCGCCCCGGATGGCACCGTCATTTCGTTTACCGACAGCATCCCCTGGGCCAGCATCTTCTTCAAGGCGCTGCGCGGGGTGCTGCCCTCCACCTTCCAGTGGTTTGGGTGGTACACACTGTTCTGCTTTGCCATGCAGGGGGCAGCCGGTGCGCTTCTGTGCGCCCGCGGGCAGGCAAAAACTGGCGCGGGAGCGCTGGTGTTTTCCACACTGGGCGGTCTGCTGTTTGTTATGCTGCCTACCTTGTGGGAGCGCGCGTTCCGCCATACCGCGCTGGCCAGCCAATGGCTGTTTTTGCTGGCGCTGTATGCCTTTCTGGAATACCGTCAAAACCTGCACAGCGGCACGGCCAAATTCCCCTGGGCCATGCCGGTGCTGGCCTTTTTGGCGGTGGGCATCCACCCGTACTTTCTGCCGCTGGTCATGATGTGCGCCCTGCTGGCCGCCGTGGAACTGGGCCGCCAGAAAAAAGCCTGGGGCCGCGCGGCGCTGCAGTTTGCGGCAAGTTTGGCAGCGGCTGTGGTGGGCGGCGTTTTGTGCGGGGCCATCGGCTCCGGCACCGGGGCATCCCGCTCCGGCTATGGCGATTATTCCATGAATCTGAATGCACTCATCAACCCAACCTCCCGCGGGGGCTACACTTGGTCCCGGCTGTACCAGGTAATGCCGCAGCAGCCCGGCCAGTATGATGGCTTCAATTACCTGGGGCTTGGTGTGCTGGCGCTGATCACGGCGGCGCTGCTGTTCAGCCTGCGCCGGGCGGTGCGCTGCCTCCAGAACACCAAAACCTGGTGGCACCGCAACGGGCCGGTGTTTGCGGCCTGCGTGTTTTTAACGCTGTTTGCCGTCAGCAACAAAATTTACTGGGGCAACACCGGCATTGAGCTGCCGCTGCCTGCAAAGCTGTTGGAGCTGTGCGGCATCTTCCGCTCCAGCGGGCGGATGTTCTATCTGGTAGCGGCCTGCATGGTGGTGTATGCCGTGTATACCCTGCGGGACCGCCTGCCCGGCCGGTATGCGGTGCTGGTGCTGGCGCTGTTTGTCGGCGTTCAGGCGTTTGATTTGAGCGCCGCCGCCCAGCAAAAGCGGCAGAAGTTCGCCGACCCCATCAACGCCACAGTGGTAAACAACGACCAGACCGCCAGCCTTGGCGCTGGCCACACCCAGCTGCTTGCCGCCGGGAAAGTGCGGGAGGACCGCCTGCGCCTGCTGGCCATTCTGGCGGGCAAGCAGGGGCTGGCAACCAATCTGGATATTGCTGTGTCCGGCAGCCACCCAGCGGCGGAAGCCAGCCGCGCCGATACCGCTGCCCGGCTTGCCGCCGGGCGGTATGACCCCACCGCCGTGTATGTGACAACCGATGGCGCAACATGGGAAAACTGGCAGGCGGTGTTTGCGGGCGATGATTCGCTGAATTTCTTTGTGGCGGATTCCTGCTATTTTATGGTGCCTGCGGTTTAACCGGGTGTGCCATACTGACTGAATAAGGAGAACTGTGTTATGCGTGCTGTGCTTCAGCGTGTTTCCTCGGCGTCCGTTGTGGTCAACGGCGGCGATCCCCGCACCATCGGGCCGGGGCTGATGATTTTGCTTGGGGTAAAGGATGGAGACGACCCCGCCATTATCCCCAAGCTGGCAGCCAAATGCGCCGGGCTGCGCATTTTTGCTGATGATGAGGGCAAGTTGAACCGCAGCGCGGTGGAACTTGGCTATTCGGCTCTTGTCGTCAGCAACTTTACCCTGTATGGCGATACCTCCCGCGGCAAACGGCCCAGCTTTATCCATGCCGCAAAAGGGGAGACCGCCAAAAGCGCTTATGATGCCTTTTTGCAGGAGCTGATGAACACCCAGGGACTGAAAGACGTTCAGCATGGCGAGTTTGGGGCCGATATGCAGGTCAGCCTTGTCAACGATGGTCCGGTGACCATCATCATTGATACCGATGAGTGGAAGTAAAGGAGCACAACCATGAAATTGATCCATATCCACGGCGTTTGGCCGCTGTATACTAATACCTTTTTGCTGATCACCGCCGCCGGGCATGCCGTTGTGGTGGACCCCGCTGCCGAGGCCGAAACCTATCTGGCTCAGCTGAAAGAGAATAACGCAACCCTGACGGACATTTTCCTCACCCACGGCCATTATGACCATGTGGGCAGTGTGGCGGCTCTGAAAAAAGCCACTGGCGCTAAGGTGCATATGGACCTGGCCGATGCCAAAGGCGACCAGATGTATCCGCTGACTCCGGATCTGATCGATGCCCCGTGGCCTGCGGGCAACAGTGAGTATCAGGTGGATGAGCTGACGTTCCGCATCTGGCACACACCGGGCCACACCCCCGGCGGCGTGGTCATCGCCTGCGGCGACCGGCTGTTCAGCGGCGATACCCTGTTTGCGGGCAGCTGCGGCCGTGTGGACCTGCCCGGCGGCAGCGCAGCCGATATGCAGCGCAGCCTTGCTCTTGTGGCGGATCTGCCCCTGCCGGATGAAACCACCGTCTACCCCGGCCATGAAAGCTTTACCACCCTCGGCCAGGAACGCCGGTCCAACCCATATCTGATGGGGGAAGTATTTTAAGATAGGTAGGAATTAGGAAGATAGGTAGGAGTTAGGAGGGAGGAGTTAGGAGTTAAGCGGCGGCCTAAAAGTTTGCGGTATACCTGCAATGCGCCGGGTACTGTTTTGGCAGTATTGGCATAAGCGGGATTACAACAGGCTCGGCTCCGCGCTAACTCCTAAGGCAACACCGCACAATTCCCGCCTTGCGGCTTAAGCACCGCTCCGGCAGCTGCGGCACGGCATCTGCGTTGCCAAAATGCTCGATAAGACATCCAGTATTATCTGCGCTTTTGGCCTAGCAGCTGCCGCACCTCGCTCGCCGTATCGGCACTTAGAATTATGCGGTATTGCCCTAACTCCTCCCTCCAATTCGGGGGTTCTTATGCAAATTGTATTGCGCGGTGCGGCAGCTGGGTATGAGGCCGAGCATACCGCACGCATCTTTTACCCGGCGGCGGAGCTGAGCCAGACCCTGCCGGACGATACCGCAGACCTTGTGCTGGCTGTGGCTCACAGGTATCTGCTGCTGGTTCTGGTGCGGCAGAACGGCACAACCACCTGGGTGCAGCAGCGCCCGCCCCAGGGGGATGCCCGCACGCAGGAGTATGCTTTGTGCCGCATGCTGTACACCATGCTGTGCGGCGTTACCGGTATCCGCCCGCCCTGGGGCATGATGACCGGCGTGCGCCCGGTGCGCATCATCCATGACCTGCGCGCCGAGGGCAAAACCGAAGAAGAAATCGAACAGCGCTTTTTGCAGCATTTTGACTGCACGCCGCGCCGTTTTGCCATGGCCAAAAGTATTGCGGACCTGCAGCGCCCGGTGCTGGAGCGCGCTCAGCCGATGGATTGCAGTGTGTACGCGGGCATTCCGTTCTGCCCGTCCCGCTGCAGCTATTGCAGCTTTGTTTCCCGCACGGTGGGGGATAAATCCAGCCGTGCGCTGGTGGCCCCCTACGTGGACTGCCTGTGCAAGGAGCTTGCCGCTACCCGCGCCGCTGCGGACGCCGCACACCTCAGCATCAAAACGCTGTATATCGGCGGCGGCACCCCCACCAGCGTCAACGCGCAGCAGCTGCGCCAGCTGATGGGCACCATGGCCGAGCAGTTTGACCTGCCCGCCCTGGAAGAGTTTACCGTGGAAGCGGGCCGCCCTGACTGTACTGACGAAGAAAAACTGCGCATCATCAAAGAATACGGCGCTACCCGCATTTCCATCAACCCGCAGACATTCTCGGATGAAGTGCTGCGCAACATTGGCCGCCGCCACACGGCGCAGGATATCCTGGATTGTTACCGGACCGCCCGCCGCGTGGGGCACGATAACATCAACATGGACTTGATCGCGGGTCTGCCGGGGGATACGGTGGAAGGCTTCCGCCATAGCCTGCAGACGGCCATTGACTTGGACCCGGAAAATATCACCGTGCATACCCTCACGCTGAAACGGGCGTCCAACCTGGTGGTGGAGCACCGCGCTGCGGATTATGCCGATGTGGCCGCTATGGTGGAAAGCTGCGAGCTGCTGGAAAAAGCCGGTTACCGCCCCTACTACCTGTACCGCCAAAAAGGCACCCTGCAAAACCTGGAAAACGTGGGCTGGTGCAAGCCGGGGTACGAGTGCCTGTATAATATCTATATCATGGAGGAAGTCCACACCATTCTTTCTGCCGGTGCGGGCGGTTCTACAAAGCTGGTGGCCCCCGGTGCACGTCACGGCAAGATCGAGCGTATCTTTAATTATAAGTACCCGACAGAATATATCGACCGTTTTGACACGATCCTTGCACGCAAGGAAGGAGTGAAACAGTTCTATGACCAATATCCCAGCTGTGGTGAATCCGCGCGCCCCCAAGCGCATGGTGGGGTGTGAGCTGCTCAACCTTGCCGCGCACAACCCGGCTGATTTGGTGCAGCTGAGCGAACAGCAGTACCAGAGCCGCATTGATGCCGCCGCGGCCTATGTTCTGGCATCCGGCCGCCGTATTGTCATGCTGACGGGGCCTTCCGCTGCGGGCAAAACCACCAGCGCCAACAAGTTGGCCGCCGCCATGCGCAGCAAAGGCGTGCGCAGCCGGGTATTGAGCCTGGACGACTTTTTTGTGGGCGAGGGCCGTTACCCCAAACAGCCGGATGGCCGGGATGATTACGAATGCGTGGAAGCGCTGGATATCCCGCTGGTGCAGCACTGCCTGCAGCAGCTGGCCCAGACTGGCGTGTGCGATGCGCCGATCTTTGACTTTATGACCCAGCTGCCCGCCCCGCAGACCCAGCACATCGACTGCACCGACGGTGTGGTGGTTGTGGAGGGACTGCACGCCTTTAACCCCATCCTGACCGAGACTTTGCCGCAGGATGCTGTGCTGAATATTTACGCCAGCCTGCGGGAAGAATATGCCGGACCGGACGGTGCGCGGCTGATCGCCACCCGCGATGTTCGCCTTGCCCGCCGCATTACGCGGGACTGGCGGTTCCGCGGGCATGATGCCGATTTTACCATCGGCCTGTGGCCCCATGTCTGTAAGGCAGAGGACCAGTATATCAAGACGTTCAAGAATCGGGCGAACCTTGTGCTGGATACTTCGTTCAGCTGCGAGGTGGGGATTTGGGAATATTATATTGACCAGCTGACGGCCAGCGCCAATGCGGGCCGCATGGCAGACCTGCGCAGCCGGTTTGCGCATTTTGTACCCATTAATGCCGCGCTGATCCCACAGAAAAGCATGCTGCGGGAGTTCATTGGAGCCGAAAACCAATAAAACTTCCTGCTACGTCCAAATGTTTACGATTTGGACATAATTCTTTGCGCCACAAGATTGAAAACCAGGCAATGATACGGTATAATAAGCCTTACAGGGAAAAGCCGTGAAATTGAAAATAATAAATTTTTACGGCTTTTCATTCCACCCGGCCGGGCTGCGCAGCTGTGGCGCAGTGCCCTGCCGGGGCCAGATGATAACGAGGTGTTACATTATGTTTGAACTGGATATCAATAAGATCAAAGAACAGAGCATGCAGTTTGTGGATACCGCTTACAAGGCAGCCATGGATATTGCAGATAAGGGCAAGAACCAGCTGGATCTGGCATCCCAGCAGAACCGCTTGGCCAAGGCACAGCGCCAGCTGGGCGCACTGGTTTACAGCCTGCATAAGGCAGACGAAGAAAACCAGCCCCTGGTGGATAAATATATCGAGAACATTGCCGAAATCGAAAAGGCGATTGAGGAAATCAAGGCCCGCATGACCCCCGATGAGGCCGCTGCCGCTGAAGCTGCCGAGGCTGAGCAGGAGGCTGAGGACCCCAACGATCCCACCACTTACCACGATGACCCCGCCGGCCTGACCCCCGAGGAGGAGCAGGCTCTGGCCGATGCGGCTGACCGCCCGCGCGGTGAGACCAAAGAGTGCCCCGTCTGCCATGCAGATGTGGATGTAGACGCACTGTTCTGCAACCATTGCGGCGCACAGCTGTAAACAGGTAACTTGGCTGTCAAACAGCAACTTGTATTGTTTCCTTGACAAAACGGTAGAATGAGAGGTATGATGTTGCCTGTTGTTTTTTCAAGCGGACCCTGGTACATCCTGGGCAGGCAGCATTGCAGCATGCATGGAATATCCGCACAACCGCCCGTACACGGCAGATGATCTTGTCCGCATTATCACCCTTTTGCGGGATCCGGTCAACGGCTGTCCGTGGGATAAAGTTCAGACCCATACATCGATTCGGATGAACTTCCTGGAAGAAGCGTATGAGGCTGTGGACGCATTGGACCTGGATGACCCGGTGCTGATGTGTGAAGAGCTGGGCGATGTGCTGATGCAGGTTGCTTTCCATACCTGCATGGAACAGGAAACCGGCCGCTTTACCTGGGAACAGGTCTGCGATGGCGTATGCCAAAAGCTGATTGAGCGGCACCCAAATATTTTTGGCACCCAACCAGGTTACGAGGGTATAACGGACTGGGATGCGCTCAAAAATAAAGAAAAGGGCCGCCGCACCCTGGCCGATGACCTGGAAAGTGTGCCCCGTGCCATGCCCGCGCTGATGCGCGCGGCCAAGCTGCAAAAGCGCGCCGCACGCCATGGCGCAGCCCTGCAGGGGGCCGATGCTGCAGCCTTGGCAGACGCGGCGGAGAACCTGCAAACGGCGCAGCCCGCCAGCGCGCAGGCAGAACAGGCTGTGGGCGAACTGTTGTTTGCCGCCGCCAATCTGGCTCGGCAGGCAGGGGTAGACCCCGAACAGGCGCTGCAAAAAGCCAACGAGGCATTTTGCACAGCAGCCGGGCCGGTAGCCTGAAAAGGCAAAAAAACGCAATTTATTTAATTTGGAGGTATATAACAAATGACCAAAGTTGAACTGATCGCATCCGTTGCCGCTGAAGCTGGCATGAGCAAGAAAGACGCCGAAAAGGCTGTCAACGCAGCACTGGCTGCTATCACCGAAGAGCTGAAGAACGGCGGCAAAGTTTCGCTGGTTGGCTTTGGCACCTTTGAAGTCCGCGAGCGCCCGGAACGCCAGGGCCGCAACCCGCAGACCAAAGAGCCCATGACCATTGCTGCTTCCAAGCTGCCCGCATTCAAGGCTGGCAAGGCACTGAAGGACGCTGTGCAGTAATCTGTTCAGGCGTCAGATACGCTCTGAATGAAAAAGCCCGCCGCACCCAAACGCGGCGGGCTTTTATGATATAGGCAGCGCCGCATGATTCCCGCCTGGTGGCTGGAATACCGCTGCCATAGAGATGAGGATGAACCATGAGACTGGATAAATACCTGAAAGTCAGCCGCCTGATCAAGCGCCGCACCTTGGCCAATGATGTGGCCGATGCGGGCCGCGTGATCGTGAACGGCAAACCCGCCAAGGCAAGCTATGCCGTAAAAATCGGCGATGTGATCGAGATTACCTTCGGCAACCGCCCCGTCAAGGTGCGGGTGCTTTCTATTGATGAACCCAAGGGCAAGGATGTTGCCCGCGAGCTGTTTGAGATCCTGGAAGGCTGAGAAAAACCAGGGCGGGGGAGTTCTAACCGCGCGGTGTGCAGCATATGGTATAGGGTAAGCAACAACTGCTGCCGGAGGAAACCGCCATGCCAGAACTGACCAGCCCGCACCCGATTGGGGAACATGCCCCCCAGCAATCCGACCTGCCTGCTCCGCCGCGCGCCCATGCCCTGACGCTGGAAAACCGCGCCCGGCTGACGGTGACCGGTGTGACCCGTATTGTGAGCTGTGATGAACTGGGCGCAACGCTGCAAACTCCGCTGGGGGATCTGACCATCGGTGGGCAAGGAATGCAGGTCAGCGAGCTTTCGGTTCGCACGGGGGAAGTGCATATCTCCGGCCAGATCGAATATTTGCAGTATACCGAGAACCAGCAGAGCAAAAAACAGAGCGGTGGGCTGCTGGCCCGCCTGCTGCGTTGATGGTGCCATCGCCGCCGTTGTGGGCAGTGCTGGGCGATGTGCTGCTTTGTCTTGGGGCGGGCCTGCTGCTTGGCGCTGTACGGGATGGGGCGACCCTTGCCTTTGGCAGCGGCCCGGTGCGCTGCTTTGTGTGGGATGTGCTGGCCTTTGCTGCCGCAGCCTTTGTCTGCTGCGGCTTCGCGGCGGGGGCTTCGGCTACCGGGGCGGCACGCTGGTATATGGCCGCCGCCATGGGGCTGGGGGCACTGTGCTGGCGGTGGTGCGTTTCCCACGCGGTGCACAGGGCGCTGCGCGGCACGGTGTTTGTTCTGGTCTGGCCGCTGCGCTTTGCGGCGGACTATGCGGTACACCCGTTCAAACAGTGGCTGCTGGCCCGGATCAGAAAGATTCGGCACGCCCGGCGGCGCAACGCACAAGATTCATGCAAGAAAAGCGGAAAAAAGCCGAAAAATGTGTTGCAAAACAAGCACACAATATTATATAATTAAACTGTATTTAAGTATGCCTGCATAAGACCTTCTTGTGCGGGCAGGCGGTACAATGGTTTGCACACAACGGCATTTTGATACCTGCCCGGAAGGAGGCGCTGCCGCATGAACCAACACAAAAGCATTGCGCGGCGTTTGCTTCCCTTGGCTGTGGCGGCACTGTTTTGTTCTTTGTTTTTTACTTTGATCCAGTGCCAGATCACCATCGGCTCCAAACAGCAGGAACTCGCCGCGGTGCGCGAACAGCTCAGCGCCCAGCAGGCCCAAAACGAAGAGCTGGGACGCGCATTGGCCGATGGCAAAGACGCGATTATTGAACGCAGCGCCCGCGCCGATGGCTATGCCAAGCCCAATGAGCGCATTTGGGTGGATCTGAGCGGCAAGTAACAGCATTACGCCGGATTACCATGCCAGGTACAATGGAAGATGCAAAAGGCTGGCTTCTGTTTTTTGCGGACTCAACCAGTTTTTAACAGTGCAGGCTTTGCCTGCAAGGCATACAAGCGGAATCTGAAAGCAAAGGTTCCATCAATAACGATACCCGGCAGTTTTGCCGGGCAGCAAAGGGGTATTATAGTTTTGGCATTACAGGTTGGAGACATCTTGGAAGGCAAAGTTACCGGCATTAAGCCGTTTGGCGCCTTCGTTGCCCTGCCGGAAAGCAAAACCGGCCTTGTTCACATTTCTGAGGTAAGCTATGAGTTTGTGCAGGACCTTGCTACCGTGCTGGAAGCTGGCCAGACCGTTAAGGTTAAGGTCATCTCCATCGCGCCGGATGGCAAGATTGCACTGTCCATCAAGCAGACCCAGCCCGCACCGGAGCGCGCACCCCGCGCGCCCCGCAGCCCGCGCCCCCAAGGGCAGCAGGGCAGTAACGGTGGTGCACGCCCGGCTGGCGGCCGCCCGCCCCGCCGCGAAGCAGCCCCCCGTGTCTGGCAGCCCAAACCCTCGCAGCCGCAGGGCGACCTGAGCTTTGAGGATATGATGGCACGCTATAAGACCCAGAGCGAAGAAAAAATTGCGGATCTCAAGCGCGTTACCGAGAATCATCGCGGTGGGTATTCCCGCCGCCGCGGCTGATTTCTGCAGCGTACGCCAACTGCAACGCCCATAAGATGCAGGCTCTGCTTGGCAGGGCCTTTTTTGGGTTATGTAACGGCATAATCTAATTTTTATCCCGCGGGGCTGACCCAATATGCCCGGCCCCGCATATCCGGCTGTGCCATGCACAGCCCCAGAAAGGACACACTATGCCCAACATGTATACTTTGGTGGCTCCCTGCTTTTTTGGCACCGAGCATACCCTTTCCTTTGAGGTCAAACGCCTTGGTGCGCAGAACGTAAAGGTGACGGATGGCCGCGTGGCGTTTGAGGGTGATGCCGCCATGATCGCCGCGGCAAACCTGAACCTGCGCACCGCCGAGCGCGTGCTGCTGCTGCTGAAAACCTTCCCCGCCGCAACTTTTGATGAACTGTTCGACGGTGTTTACTCTATCCCGTGGGAGGAGCTGATCCCGGTGGATGCCCAGTTCCCGGTCAAGGGCTCCAGCCTG
This sequence comes from Subdoligranulum sp. APC924/74, assembly GCF_003324125.1. Lineage (NCBI taxonomy): Bacteria > Bacillati > Bacillota > Clostridia > Eubacteriales > Oscillospiraceae > Subdoligranulum > Subdoligranulum sp. APC924/74. The sequence continues at coordinate 14,884 of NZ_PSQF01000006.1, forward strand.
TCCAGCCAGCTTTCCAGCGTACCTGCCTGCCAGAGCATTGTCAAAAAGGCAATCGTTAAGAGGCTGCAGTACGGCCACAAAACCACCACTCTGCCGGAAACCGGTGCTTTGTACAAAATCCGCTTTGCCCTGCGTAAAAACGTGGTGGAAGTGATGCTGGATACCTCCGGCGACGGCTTGCATAAGCGCGGTTATCGCAAAAACGCCACGCTGGCCCCCATCAAGGAAACGCTGGCCGCTACCATTGCCGATGTCGGTTTTGTCCGGCGCGACAGCACTGTGCAGGATCCTTTCTGCGGTTCCGGTACGCTGGTGATCGAAGCAGCCCAGAAAGCACTGAACATCGCCCCCGGCCTGCGCCGCCGCTTTGCCGCCGAGCACTATGACTTTGTGCCCGCTGCCGTTTGGGCGGAGGAGCGCCAGAAAGCGCTGGCGGCTTCCCGCCTGGATGCCGGGTTCGAGGGCTTTGGCTTTGATATTGACCCCAACGCTGTGGCGCTGGCCAACGCCAACGCCAAGCTGGCCGGGGTGGGGGATCGCTGCCGCTTTGAGGTGGCAGACGTAAAAGACTTTGCCCCGCGCCCCAGCTCCATCATCCTGACCAACCCGCCTTACGGCGAGCGCCTGGGCGATGCCGCCGAAGCCGCCGCCCTGGCCCGCACCCTGGGCCAGGTGTGGCAGGCAAGCCCCACCGCAGGATTGTATGCCATTACGGCGGATGCTGATTTTGAAGCCCACTTTGGCAAAAAGGCCGCCAAGCGCCGCAAAATTTATAACGGCATGATCCCCTGCCAGATTTATATGTACTTTGACCGCCCGGTCAAACCGGTAAGGAAGTGAGGCTGCGATGCAGGATCTGAAACTGGCAGTTCTGATCGATGCGGATAACATCAGCCCCAAATATGTAAAGGTGATTTTGGATGAAGCTGCGTCCTTTGGCGTGGCGGCCTGCAAACGTATTTACGGCGATTGGTCTGATGCCCGCCTGAAAAGCTGGAAGGATGTGCTGCTGAACAACTCCATCATTCCCATCCAGCAGTATAGCTACACCACCGGCAAAAATGCAACCGACAGCGCCATGATCATTGACGCCATGGATCTGCTGTATGCGGGCAATGTGGATGGCTTTTGCATCGTTTCGTCCGATTCGGACTTTACCCGCCTTGCCGCCCGCCTGCGCGAAGCCGGCAAGCTGGTCATCGGCATGGGCGAAAGCAAGGCACTTGGTCCCTTTGTGAAAGCCTGCGACCAGTTCAAGTACCTTGACCTGATTTTGGAGCATGGTGGAAGCGAGGATGCCAGCGCGGATTCCACCGCTGCCGCCGAAGCCGCCGCCCAGGTTGGCGCGGGGGACGATACCGCCATCAACCGCGATTCCATCTGCCGCCTGGTCTGCGATATGATCGACGAGATGGACGATGGCACCGGCTGGGTGCGAACCTCCCGCGTGGGAGACCAGCTCATCAAGCGCTACCCGGACTTTGATGTGCGTAACTTTGGCAGCAAGAGCCTGAATAAATTCCTGGCGTCCTTCCCGGTGCTGGAAGTGGAAGAGCGTACCCTGCCCAACGGCAACCCCATCCAGTTTGTGCGGGTACACCCGCAGCCCAAAAAGGCTGCCCCCAAAAAACAGAACCAGCCCCGCAAAGCCGCCCCCAAGCGCCGGGTGCCGCGCAATAAAAAGTCGTCTTAAAGAATTATAAAATAAAGGCAATACCGCATAATTCCCGCCTTACGGCTTAAGCACCGCTCCGGCAGCTGCCGTACCTCGCTCGCCGTATCGGCACTTAGAATTATGCGGTATTGCCTAAAAACTCCGCCGCAGGACCAGCTGAAAACCGGACCCGCGGCGGAGTGATTGTTTATGTTAGGAAAATTGATACGGAACAAACTTATCCGTTGATTTTATAAATGCGGCTGCCGCCGTTCTCGTACCAAAGGGGATAGCGCGCTGCATACCAGCTCTCGTCCACATTTTGGATGTTGCTGAACACATAGCTGTCAAACAGCACATAGTCAATGCCCCACTGCGCCAGGAAAACTTCATCGGGATTCTCGTACAGCTGGTGCATGGCGTTGTATTCAGCGGTATAATTCATGCCGTGGTAGTATACAAAGCTGCCGGAGCCGCACAAAATGCGCCGCCCGGCCAGGCTGAACACCGGGCAAAGGTGGCTGTCACTGGTCAGGAATACTGCATCGGTTTCCGCATTGTCATCAATATAATCCGCCATGGCAATGTCGTCTGCGCTCCACTGCCAGTAGTCGCTTAACGCTTCGCGTCCAACAGTCAGCACACTGCCAAACATGGCGATAAAGCAGCAAAGGCACAGCCCCAGCGCCCGCCAGGGGATAGCACGAACTTTGCTGAACCAATCCATCAGCAGGCTGGCCACCAACAGGCAGCCCAGCAGATGCCAGATATACAGCAGCTTGTTGTTGTCATAATTGTTGGGCTGGAACACAACAAATTCCGCCAGAACCAGAATGGCCAATCCGCCGCCGTACAGCCAGCGCTGCTTGGGTTTGGCATGGAAAAATGCCGGGATCAGCAGCAGGTAGACAAGGCCGATATTTTTGATGTAGAACCAGAAATAATTGTCTTTCAGGGTGCCGTCATCCTGCCCGTTGATCCAGTTCAAATGCAGCCGCAGCATGTGCTGCCCGTCCAGCGATTGGGCAAACACGGTGTTCCACATTTCTACCAGCCAGACCACGCCGCACACCAAGGCAAACCATCCCCATGGGGCAAGTACGGCCTTGGTGCGGGGGCGGCAAACCAGGGTGTACATTCCACACGCCAGGCAGATCAGCACCAGTGCCAGTGCGCTGTGGGTGTGCATCAGTGGCAGGGGCAGAACCAGCAGGGCGAGATACCGCCAAAGCCGGGTTTCCTCCTCCATACAGAACCGCCAGACCAGATACAGCGCGGGAAACAGCACACACCAGCCAAACAGGGTGGCCCGCTGTGGAATCAGCAGATCCACGATGGGGTTGACCCAGACGATGTTTTCGGCAGTGTAGTTGGTGGGAGTGGTGTAAAACCCGGTAAAGATGCCGGCAAACGCCTCGGCGCTGCCAAGGAAATACACAAACCCGAACCCGCTGCCCATAAAGAACAGCCAAAAAGCCAGGCAAGCTTTGCCCGCGCTGCCCAACACCTGCCGCGCCAGCTGCCACATCATGCCGTACACGCTGATGAATGCGGCCAGCATGGGCAGCAGGTAAGCGGTGCGGGCGTCTGCCCCCAGCACCAGAAAAACGCTGGAAACGGTCTCGCACAAAAACGGGTAGCCGAACCGGTGCTCGCCGCCCAGCAGGGGATACACCGGCGGTAGCTTGCCGGTAACGGCAATGTTTTTGATGAATCCCAGGTGCATCGCCATATCGCCATAGCAGCTTTGCCCGGTGTGATAACTGCCGTCTACCAGATGCAGCACATGGGTGTGCAGCAGGTACAGGGTAACAACAGCCAAGGGTAGCACACAGGCCCACAGAGCGGCGGCGTCCAGATCCGGTACACGGGTGAACGGCGTGCCGTGCCGCGCCAACCAAACGGCCAGCGCGGCCACAACAGCTGCGGCCAACAAAAGGGCAGGCAGCCGGAAACCCAGCACTACCGCAAAACAGGCCGGAACAAATGCCAGCAGTGAGACCCCGAACCCGCACCCCAGCGGAATGCTGACCGAAAGCCCCGCCTGCGGCAGCGCCCTGCGTGCAATGCAAAAGCCTGCCAGCAGGAACACCACCAGATAGACAAAAGAGAAGATGTTCACACAAGACCTCCTTGTGCAGCCACCGCATCAGACCCCTTCCAGGTCAAACGGCGGGGTGTATTCCTCGCGGGCACTGCTTTTTTCCTGCATGTAGCCATCCGTCAGGCCAAGGGCGATGGCGCGGTCAACCACTTTGCGGTATTCGTAGGTGGTAATGCGCCGCCCCAAACCGTGCTCCGCGGCGCGGTAAAACGGGGTGAACTGGCTCATCAGGCTGGGCACAAACGACACGCCGGTTTCCTGCCGCAGGTCGGCCAGGCGCTGCAAAACGGCAAGGCTGTCATCACTGTGGCCGGGCAGGGCAAGGTGGCGCACAATCACGCCTTTTTGCAGGTAGCCGTCGGCATCGTACACTGGGGCACCGGTCTGCAACAGCATTTGGCGGATGGCGGCGTGCGCCACCTGTGGGTAATCCTGCGCGGCGGAAAGCTCTTTCGCCAGGGCAGGGCTGGCATATTTGTAATCCGCCAGCCAGATGTCCACATACCCGGCCAGAGCCTTTACGGTTTCCACGGTTTCGTACCCGCCGGTGTTATAGGCCACCGGCAGGGTCAACCCATTGCGGCGGGCGGCATCCAGCGCCTGCGTCACCCACGGCAGCCATTGCGTTGCGGTGACAAGGTTCAGGTTTTTGGCGCCTTTTTGCTGCAATTCCATAAAAATTTCAGCCAGGCGCTCCGCCGTCAGCGGCTTGCCAAGGCCCTGCTGGCTGATCTTGTAATTCTGGCAGTAGCAACATTGCAGGGTGCAGCCGGTAAAAAATACCGTGCCGCTGCCGGTCGCGGCGTTGGGGTCCCCGCTCAGGCAGGGCTCCTCCCAATGGTGCAGGGCGGCGCGGGCGGCCAGCAGGGTATCCCCCGCGCCACAATAGCCGGTGCGGCCCGCCGCGCGGTTGGCCCCGCAGCGCCGCGGGCATAAGGTGCAGTGCTCAGGCAGCTGCATTAACAACACCCCCGAAAAACTTTGTGGTGAATTCATACTAAGTTTACCACAAAACGGAAAAATGTGGTATACTAAATATATATCTGCCCAAATGGAATGGGCCGCAAAACAAACCATGGAACACAGCGGCTGGCCAACCGGCCGCAAAAATCCAACATAAAGGAGCGTATCTGATATGTCTACCCCACACAACCGCGCCAATCCCGGCGATTTTGCCAAAACCGTGCTGATGCCCGGCGACCCCCTGCGCGCCCAATTTATTGCCGAAACCTTTTTGGAAAACCCGCGCCTTGTTACCGATGTGCGCGGCATGCTGGGTTATACCGGTACCTACCAGGGCCACCCTGTCAGCGTGATGGGCAGCGGCATGGGCATGCCGTCCATCGGCATCTACTCCTATGAGCTGTACAGCCAGTATGGGGTAGAGAACATCATCCGCATTGGCTCTGCCGGTTCTTATACCGAAAAAGCCAAGGTCTTTGATGTGGTTCTGGCTACCGGCGCTTACTCCGAAAGCAACTATGCCGTGACCCAGTCCGGCGATACCGACGACATCCAGAAGCCCAGCGAGGAACTGAACAACGCACTGCGTGCTTCCGCCAAAAAGCAGGGCATTCCCCTAATTGAAGGCACCATCCATTCCTCCGATGTGTTCTACCGCGAGGATAGCGGCGCACGCCCCACCTACTGGGAAGTTCTGCGCGACGAAAAAGGCTGCCTGGCTGTTGAGATGGAGAGCTTTGCGCTGTTCCACAACGCCAAGGTGCTGGGCAAACATGCTGCCTGTATCCTGACGATCTCGGACAGCTTCGTCAGCCCCGAAATCACCACGGCAGAAGAGCGCCAGACCAGCTTTACCGCCATGATGAAGGTTGCACTGGGGGCGGTGCTGGAATGAAGCCGACGGATGCGGAACTGATCCGCGCAGCGTTCAAGGCGCGCAGCTTTGCCTACACGCCGTATTCACACTTTAAGGTGGGCGCGGCGCTGCTGGCCAAAAACGGAATGGTATATACCGGCTGCAACATCGAAAACGCCGGCTATACCCCCACCAACTGTGCCGAGCGCACCGCGCTGTTCAAGGCAGTCAGCGAGGGTGTGACCGAGTTTACCGATATTGCCATTGTGGGCAGCCTGGACGGCAAAAAGAACACCCTTGTCACCGGTCCGTGCGGCGTCTGCCGCCAGGCTCTGTATGAATTCTGCGGCCCCAGGCTGCGGGTGCTGATGGCCAAAAGCGAGGATGATTACATCGAAACGACCCTGGGCGACCTGCTGCCCTACGGCTTTGGCCCGACCAATCTTGAAATCGAGCCGGGGGCCGATTAAGGCGGCTCATTTACCCCAATAAAAGGAGATTATTCCACCCATGTCTTTACCCCAGAACAAACGTTTTGCAGCCCGGCGGCTGCTTTGCCTGTTGTTGGCGTTGGCCTTTGGGCTGGCGCTGGCGGGCTGCGGCAGCAGCGCTTCCTCTGAACCTGCTGCACAGGATCAGGAACAGGTGCTGACGGACGATGCCCTGTATGAACTTACGGCAGAAAAAGTGGACCAGCCGCTGGACGGCGCCGGAGCCGTAATCGCGCTGGCAGTTGGTGCCGAGGGAACGGATATCGGTGCCGGTGCGGCTGTATGGCACGGCGTGCAAACGTTTTGCAGCAATTTTAATTATACCGCGCAGCAGTTTACTGCGGCAGATACCAGCCTGGATGCCGCCAAAGCAGCCCTGAACAGCGCCGCCCAAAGCGGTGCGGGACTGGTGGTGTGTTATGGTAGCGAGATGGCCGCCGCCCTGTATGACATCCAGGATAATTACCCCACAGTCAACTACCTGATGATCGGGGATGAGCCGCATTCCGAGGATTACACCGACTACCGCACATCCGCCAACGTGCACTGCGTTCTCTTCCGTGAAGAACAGGCTGCTTACCTGGCCGGGTATGCCGCCGTGCGGGAAGGCAACACCAGCATGGCGGTGCTTGGCGGCGAGCCGCTGCCCAGCACCGTGCGTTACGCCACCGGCTTTGTGCAGGGGGCGGAAGCCGCAGCCGACAGCATGGGCGTGCAGGTGTATATCCGCATCTGGTACAGCAGCATGACGGCCAGCGATGATGGCCTGACGGATTATGTCTGCGGCTGGTATAACGAGGGCTTCCAGGTGGTTATGGCGGCCACGCCGGAACTGGCGGACAGCTGCATACAGGCCGCAGAGAAAAGCGGCCGCGAAGTGATCGCCACCGGCTGGGACTGCGCCGGGCAAAGCAGCTCGGTGATAACCAGCGCTGTGAACTGCTACAGCACCGTGGTGCAGAATGAACTGTACCTGTTCGGCACGCAGAACAACTGGGACCAGGACCACAGCGGCCAGACCGAGACCCTTGGCACCGAAGTGGATGCCGTGGGCCTTGCCACGCAGGAATGGCGGCTGAAAACCTTTACCGGCGAAGAATATCGTGAGCTGTACCAGCGTATGGCAGCAGGCACTGTAAAGGTGGAACGCTATTCTGATACCACGGCAATGCCGCAGACCCAGAATGTGACGGTGGATCAGCCGAACCAGTAACAGGAACCAAAGGGCATTGTCATGCTTTTGTAATGCTTTACACATTGAAAAAAGCACTGCCAGACGGTATAATAAGATGTATACGAGGGGATGCAAACCATGCGCCCCTGATAAAAAAATAAGGAGATCACACATGAAAAAGTATCTTGCTTTGACCATGGCTGCCTGCATGGCACTCTCTTTGGCTGCTTGCGGCAGCTCTGCCAGCAGCACCACTTCTTCCAGCGCTGCTGCTTCTACCGAGGCTACCAGCGATTCCGCTGCTACTGCTGAAGCAACCGGTTCTGCCAACATCACCGGCATTGCCCAGTGCTGCGATGTTGGCACCCTGGACGATGAAAGCTTCAACCAGGGCTGCTGGGAAGCTGTTAAGAGCTACGGCGATGAAAGCGGCATTGAGTACAACTACTACCTGCCTTCCGGCGAGGACGCCAGCGATGAAGACCGCGAGACCCTGATCCGTCAGGCTGTCGCCGATGGCGCAAACACCATCGTATGCGTTGGTTACCTGTATGGTACTGCTCTGGCCTGGGGTGCCACCGAGTATCCTGATGTTCACTTCATCGCAGTTGATGTGAACGGCTTTGATATCAACCATGAGAACGGCACCATCCCCGAAAACGTGTTCTGCGTGACCTTTAAGGAAGAGGAAGCCGGCTACTTGGCTGGCTATGCAGCTGTCAAGGACGGCTTCACCAAGCTGGGCTTCCTGGGCGGTCAGGCGGTGCCCGCCGTTATCCGCTTTGGTTACGGCTATGTTCAGGGCGCTGATGCTGCAGCACAGGAGCTGGGCATTAACGTTCAGATGAACTACTACTACGGCAATCAGTTCTATGGCGATGAGAAGATCACCGCTAAGATGGACGGCTGGTACGATGGCGGCACCGAAGTTGTGTTCGCCTGCGGCGGCGGCATCTGGACTTCTGCTGCTGAAGCTGCTGACAAGCATGACGGCAAGCTGATCGGCGTTGACGTTGACCAGAACTACCTGGGCGTTGAGGGTGTTGAGTCCGGCAAGTACAAGGCAAACCCGTTTGTTACCTCCGCCATGAAGGGTCTGGGCGCTGCCGTTAAGAATGGCCTGGATACCGTCAATGCAGGCGACTGGAGCACCATCGCTGGCACTAACGGCAACTTTGGCCTGGAAGAGGGCGACTATGTTGGCCTGCCCACCGACGAAGCAAGCTGGAACTTCAGCACTTTCACCATGGACGAGTACAACACCGTTCTGGAGAAAATCCGCAACGGCGAAATCAAGGTGGATAACAACTCTGACGATGCCACCAAGCCCACCACCAGCAGCAACATCACCGTGGATTACCAGGTCTGATTTTTGCCTGAACAGGGTTTGAATTAACAAGCACACCGCCCCCGCCGGGAAACTGGCCGGGGGCGGTTATTTTTATGGAGTAAACCTATGAAAACGTCCGTACCGTGAGGTAATCACCATTCATGATATGTACCCGCTAGCGCATTTACAATCTCCCCGCGATTCATATAATAAAATAGCACCCAAAACCAAAACGAACGCATGCGGCCCCAACAGGTAACCACATGCGTTCGCTTTATATTGATTCAACGATAAAAATTACTTTCAACCCCTGCTCAGCAAATATAAAATCCACCGCGCCCACCACAGCAGCAAATGCTGCACAGGTTGCAAAGCATCAGGTACAGCCAGGCCTGCAAACAAAAGTTCATGCCGTGCTGGCGGCTGCCGGGCTGGGTGTATGCCTGCTGATAAGTGGAGTACGCCCGTCCGGGGTTCTGCAGCCGGTCCAAAAGGTTCTGATACTCGTAATTGCCGGGCTCCATGTCCACAGCGGTGCGGGCTTCGTTCTGGGCGCGAATGTTGTTACCCAGGCCGGAACTTGCCAGCGCGGCATAATAATGCCAGCGGGCGGCCCGGTCAGCGGAGGCAATGCCTTCCAGAACATTCATCGCTTCTGCATAGTACCCGTTGCGGATATAGTTGTTGGCGGCCTGCATCTCCGGCGATTCCCGGCGGTCATAGCTGCTGCTGGCCCCGCCATAGGTGCCGCCAAAGCCAAAGGGGTCAAACCCGAACCCAAAGCCAAACGGATCCTGGTACTGCTGTTGGCTGCTGCCGCTGCTGCGCTGCCCATAATAGCTGGAAGAGCCGCTGCTGGATGCACTGGGCCCGCCGCCGGAACGCATCCGCATGACCTCGCTGTAAGCGGCCTGTACATCTTTGAACTTGTCCTCGCAGGTGGGGTCGTCCGGGTGTAAATCTGGGTGGTATTGCTTGCACTTTTGGCGGTATGCTTTTTTAATGGTTTCCTCATCGGCGCCCGGCGTAATGCCAAGAACACTGTACGGATCATTCATTCGTTTGGTTTCCCCTTCCGTGGTGTGCGTGTGGCTTTCACCAGCGCGTACTTGCTCCACACCCCCGCGTAAATCGTGTTGTGCAAAAGCTGACCTTCGGGGGTATCTTTCAAAATCGGCAACAGTTCAAAGTTCTGGGCGCAAAGGGCCATCTGCTGGGTCAGCAGCTCGTGGCAGCGCGCTTCAAACCCGGCGCTGTCGCTGCCAAACGTCTGTTTGGTGGCGGCCAGTGCATTAAAACTGCCGTGCCGGGCATCTTTTTTTAAATCGTCATAGGCATCCATCAAATAGATGAACCCGCCCAACCCGCGGCCCATCTGCGTCAGGGCAGGGGACCAGAAATCCTCCCGCGGGCTGAACACCGCGCCCAGCAATGCGCCAAAAGCATTACAAAGGGCATCCAGGTCGGTGCTGTTGGCGCTTTCCAGGCGGTTCAGCTCATCCAGCTTGGTGTGGATGACCTCGCACTGGCGCGGCCACTGGCGGCGGATGTTTTCTAGATGCGGCTTAAGCTGCTTTGCCAGCCGCAGGCGGCTGCGTTTGTGGTCGTCCTGCCAGTCATCCAGATAATTGTAATAGGCCAGCACCACCGTCATGTCCGCAGCGTAATCGGTGAATTCGTTCACGGCCCGCGGCCGGGTGCGCAGCGGATGCGGCGCGCACCGCCCCTGCGAAGTCTGTGTGGGCGGGTCATACAGAGCGGTCAGCAACAGCGCGGCAAAGGTCATGTCATAGCTCAGCGCCATGCGCGCCGCCGTGCCGTATTTGCGGCCCAAAGATTGGCAAAGCCCGCAATAGTACGCCTGGTAGCAGTCCATTGCGGCATTGTCTAAATCTTTCTGATAAATGGTAACATATCCAAACACGCAGCGTCAACCTTTCATCGAAGTGAAGGGAAAACCTTTAGCTTTTTTTAATGAACTGGGTGCCGCATTTGGGGCAGGTGATGGAAATTTTGCCGCGGCCCTTGGGCACGCGTACCTGCTGGCGGCAGTGCGGGCAGGAAAAATAGCGGTAGGTTTTGCGCAGGGCAAACCGCTGCTGCAGCTGGCCGAACTTGGCGCGCACACCAGCGGTTTTCTGCATAAAGGCAATGTTTTCTGCATAGCGCTTGTGTACGTTGCGGCTGAGCATGCGGAAGTACGCATAAAGCAGCAGCAGAAGCCCGATATAATAAAAGATGCCCACAAACAGCCCAATTACCAGGCAGACCAGCGCCGTTACGCACAAAAAGTTGCCAAAAGTATCACTGCCGTACCGCCCGGACATAAAACGCTGGAACCATGCCTTCATCTTAAACACGCCATCCTTTTGAATACAGGTGTACCCCAAAAGCCAAAAAGCAGGCCGTTGCGTTGTTAGCGGATACACCGTTTTGTAATATGTCAATTATTATCGCATGTATTTATGGTTAAATCGTGAACGACTTCGGAACAGAATTTGAACAAAAGGGAATAATAGGGGGGACATTCTGTACATAGCCATGCACGCCCTGTGCAATAAGAAGCAATCAATTACTTTTACGGGTCATTTGAAGTACGCACTCCACGTGTCTTGTCCTTGGGAACAAATCCACGGGCTGAACCTTTTCCAGTGTATACCCCTGTTCACACAGGAACTTAGCATCGCGGGCGGCGGTGGAGGGGTTGCAGCTGACCATGACGAGGGTGCGTGGGGCCATCTGGACAATGGCAGTCAGGGTGGCGTTATCGCAGCCTTTGCGCGGCGGGTCCACCACGATCACATCGGGGTGGGCACCCTCGCTGGCAAGGCGGATCGCGGCTTCGCCGGCGTCCATGCAGTAAAAATCGGCTTCCTCCGGGGGCAGGCCAAGATGCGCAGCAACGGTTTTGGCACCTTCCACTGCCTGCGGCACAACCTCAACGCCGACCAGGCGGCGGCAGTGCGGCTTCATCGAAAGGCCAATGGTGCCCATACCGCAGTAAAGGTCCAGCAAAAAGTCATCCGGCTGCAGCCGGGCAAACTCTTTCGCCTTGGCGTACAGCAGCTCGGCAGCGGGGGTGTTGACCTGATAAAACTCGTGCACACCCATCTGGATGGGCACTCCGGCCAAAGTATCCTCAATCACGCCGGGGCCAAGCACGGTGCGGGTATCCCGCCCTAAAATCACGTTGGTGCGGGCGGTATTGCGGTTGATCAGCACGGTGGTCAGCTGGAACTCCTGCTGCAAGGTGCGGCAGATTTCGGCTTCGTTGGGCAGGCCGTTGCCGTTTACCACAAAGCACAGCAGGCGCTGACCGCTGTGCCAGCCCTGGCGCATATACAAATGGCGCACGCGGCCCTTGCCGGTTTCCTCGTCATAGGGGGCAATGCCGTTGGCTTCCAGTAACGCACAAGCCCGGCGGGCCAGGGCGTTCATCCACTCCGGCTGCAATTTGCAATCGGGGCAGGGGACGATACGGTGGGTGCGCCCGGCGTAAAAACCGGTCACGACATGGCCATCGGCATCCAGCCCAACGGGCAGCTGGACCTTATTGCGGTAGTGTGCGGTGTGGTCCGTCAGGGCGAGAACGGGCGAAAACTCAAAGCTGCTTACATCAAAGCCGCCAAGGCGGGCAAAAGCATCCCGCACAAAGCCGGTTTTCGCCTCGCATTCCGTAGCATAGCTCAAATGGCGCAGGCCACAGCCGCCGCAGGGAGTGCACACGGCACAATCCGGCGCAACGCGGCCGGGGCCGGGGGCTAAAATCGCGTCAATGCGGCCGAAAGCATAGCTTTTCAATGCCTTTACAATGCGGCAGCGGATCACATCCCCCGGTGCTGCGCCGGGTACAAAAACGGCCTGCCCTTCCACATGGGCAACGCCGCTGCCATCGCTGGAAAGGTTTTCAATCGTGGTTTCAAAAATCTGATTTTTCTTCAAAGACATGGTTTGCTCCGTTTGCTCTAATGTTATGGCAAATATATCAGTCTGCCGGTAAAAACTGAGCGGCAGCACCAAAAAGCAAGGTGCTGCCGTATGGTGGGACATTGTGTGAAAATGGCTTATACCAGCCCCAGCTGCGGGTCTTTTTCCAGCGCGGCAAGGTACTTGCTGGGGGGAACGCCTTTGACCTTTTTGAACACGCGGGAAAAATAGAACTGGTCAAAAAAGCCGACGGAGACCGCGATTTCGGCGATGGAAAGCCCGGTGTTTTTCAGCAGGGAACACGCTTCGCTGATGCGGTAGCCCGTTAAATAGTCAATCGGGCTTTGGCCTACATTGGACATGAACACGCGGTACAGATGGCTGCGGCTGACCCCAACCGCCTTGGCGATGTCATCTACCGAAATATCATGGGAATAGTTGAACTGAATATACTTGATAGCGGCCAGCACATACTGGCTGCTGGAAGACGGCGTGTTGGGCATGGCTTCGCGCGCTTCCTTCATCAGCTGGGCCATGAACAGGTACAGGTAGCCGGTCATCAGGGCTTCGCACTGCGGTTCCGGGCCGCGGGCCAGGTAGATATTATAAATGGTTTCACGGGTGCTTTGGGGGTCTTTGCAGTGGTGCACGGGCTGCACATCGCTGAACGGGGTCTGCTGCACCAGCTTGTTGGCGCAGGCACCGTTAAAGCCGACCCAGTAATATTCCCACGGGTCGGTTTCATCTGCCGCATAGGTGATGAGCTGGTTGGGTTTGGCGAGGAAGAGATCACCCTCCTGCAAATTATAGGCAGCGCCGTTGACCTGATACACACCTTTGCCCGCAACAACAAGATGGATCAGGTAATGGTCACGCACACCGGGGCCCCAGGTGTGGCCCGGCTGGCAGTATTCGTGGCCACAATTAAAAATGGAAAGCTCTACATTATCGGTATAGTTCTGCTTATAAGATTGCTTTGCGATGGTCGGCATACCAAATCCCTCACTCTTGCAAAATCTGGTTGTGGTTCGCCATTCTGCTCCCAAAACAGGGCCCACCGCAGCAGGCCGGAACAGGATGGAGCATATTTTTTACCATTATATCAGAAGATTCATCAAAAGTCCATAATCGCGTTGAAAAAAGATGTTTACATCCTGCTAAAATTTGTTATACTGAGTACAAGAAGCCGTGATACTGGCCTAAAATGCGCTGCATAGCTAAAAAGAACGCGCGGTTTTTGTGCATATTTTACAAGGGACAGCCAAACGAAGAAAGGTGTATGAACGATGGCAACGAGTGCGGAACTGAAACAAAATATCTTGAACGGCGGTTACGACCAGGCTTTTGCCAAGCTGTATGGGGCAGACACTGCTACTGTGGCAGCCCAGCGTGTCCGTTATGTGGATATGATCGACCATTTTGAAGAAAACTTTGGCACGGGCCGCACAGTGTGTTTGTACTCGGCACCCGGCCGCACCGAGATCGGCGGCAACCATACCGACCATAACAATGGCGTGGTGATTGCAGCTGCCGTAAACCTGGATATCATTGCTGTGGTTGCCAAGAATGACGAGAACGTTGTACGCGTGATTTCCCACGGCTTTGGTAAGATCGACGATGTGAATCTGCGCGACCTGACCCCGCAGCCCGTTGAAGCAGAGCACAGCGCCAGCCTGATCCGCGGCGTGGCTGCCGGCATTGTGAAAGACGGCGGCAAGGTGGGCGGCTTTGACTGCTACACCACCTCTGACGTTCTGGGCGGTTCCGGTTTGTCCAGCTCGGCTGCCTTTGAGGTGTGCATGGGTGCTATCTTCCGCGGCGAGTACAACGATAATGACATGAAGCGTTTCGACCAGGTCAAAAACGCCATGATCAGCCAGTATGCTGAGAATGTTTTCTTTGGCAAGCCCTGCGGCCTGATGGACCAGACCGCCTGCGCCGTGGGAAAGGTCATCACCATCGACTTTAAGGAAGTGGGCCATCCGGTCGTGCGCGAAGTTCCGTTTGATCTGGCAGCCAAGGGCTTTGCACTCTGCATCAGCGATACCAAGGGCAGCCACGCTGACCTGACCGATGATTATGCCGCTGTGCGCCGCGAGATGGAGAGCGTTGCCGAATTCTTTGGCAAAAAGGTTCTGCGCGATGTGGACGAGGAAACCTTCCTGAAAGCCATCCCCGAAGTGCGCAAAGTGACCGGCGACCGCGCCGTGGTGCGTGCTATCCATTTTTATAATGACAGCCGCCGCGCCGGGGAAATCTATGAAGCCATCAAGGCAGATGATTTTGACCGCTTCCTGCAGCTGATCATTGAGGGCGGCCATTCCAGCTTTGAGTTCAACCAGAACGCCTACAGCATCAAGAACCCGCAGGAGCAGGGCGTGCCTTTGGCATTGGCCATCAGCCAGAAGGTGCTGAACGGCCGCGGCGCATGGCGTTTGCAGGGCGGCGGCTTTGCCGGTACCATCCAGGCATTTGTTCCGCTGGCACTGCTGGAAACCTACAAGAACGCCATTGACGCTGTGTTTGGCGCGGGCAGCTGCCATGTGCTGAGCGTGCGCAATTACGGCGCTGTGATGGTTACGCCGGATATGTAAAACATTCGGAAAATACATAAAACAAAGGGATCGGCAGAAAATGCCGGTCCCTTTTCTGATAGCAGGCAGAATACAAAACGTGCAAACCTGCTTATTCGGCGTTTTTGCTGTACAGGATCGCCAGCCCCTTGAACAACAGGTCAGAATCATAAATCACCTTGCGGGTGCAGCAGGGCATGATGCAGGGGGCCAGGCCGCCGGTGGCAACCACGGTCAGCGGCTCGCCAAGTTCGGCTTCCACGCGGGCAGCCAGGCCGTCCAGCATGGCTGCGGTGCCAAACATCACGCCGTTGTTCAGGCATTCCACCGTGTTGCGGCCAATCAGGTGATCCGGCGTTTCGGGCGAGATAGGCGGCAGCTGCGCTGTGCCGCTGCTGATGGCCCGCAGGCTGGTCTGCACGCCGGGCAGGATAAAACCACCCAGGAACGCCCGCTTGGAAGAAATGACATTATAGGTGGTGGCCGTGCCAAGGTCCACCGTCATGCAGGGCAGGGGATAGTGGGCGGCTGCGGCGGTGGCATCGGCAATGCGGTCCCGCCCCACGCGGTCCGGATAGTCCACCGCAAAGGTCAGCCCGGTGTTCAGTGCAGGGCTGACCAGCATGGCTTTGCGCCCGGTTAGCCGGGTGCAGGCATCGGCCAGAACTTTGGTCAGGTCGGGCACCACGCTGCACACGATAACGCCCTCACAGGCTTCAGGGGTAACGCCAAGGCGGCCCAGCAGAAATTTCAGCTCGGCGGTGTATTCATCCCCGGTGCAGCGCGGGCGGGTGACCATGCGCGCGGTGAACAGCACCTTCATGCCATCCAGCCCGCCAATGCAGATGTTGCTGTTACCGATATCAACTGCAAGAATCATAGGGTAAAACCTCGTATCCTTGGCAACCCGGCAATGTTTCCCGTTCGATAGGCTTAGGGCAACACCGCACAATTCCCGCCGGAGCGGTGCTTAGAATTGTGCGGTATTGCCTTAGAATGATGCAGAATTGCCCTATTATAAAAGTATAAAATGCGCAGAATGTAAAATTACAGTTTATTATAGCAGTTCGCAGCCCGTTTGCCAACTGTTGAATTCCCTTTAGGCAACACCACACAATTCCCGCCTTGCGGCTTAAGCACCGCTCCGGCGGCTGCGGCACGGCATCTGCATTGCCAAAATGCTCGATAATGTCGGGTTGCGGTACCCGCATCGTGCTTCGGGGGCAAAAGCCCCTCGCACTCTGCGACCGCTGCCCCTGCTTCGGTTCGCTGTTTCCGCCACTGGCGGCGCTCACCTTTGCAGCATCCAGTATTATCTGCGCTTTTGGCTTAGCAGCTGCCGCACCTCGCTCGCCGTATCGGCACTTAGAATTATGCGGTATTGCCTTTACTTTTGCCCCCCGGCAGGATATACTTAAAAGCAGAACAATACGGGCAGCCAGAAGCCCGGCCAAATATAAGGATGTGTTATCATGAACCTGAAAGGCAAAACCATTGTGCTGGGCATTACCGGCGGGATTGCTGCTTATAAAATGCCCAATGTGGCACATGCCCTGGCCAAAGCCGGCGCCAATGTGCATGTGCTGATGACCAAAAACGCCACGGAGTTTATCACCCCGCTGGTGTTTGAAACCCTGACCAACAACCGCTGCATTGTGGATACCTTTGACCGCAACTTCCAGTATGATGTGGCCCATGTTTCGCTGGCCAACGCGGCGGATTTGATGCTGATCGCCCCGGCAACCGCAAATGTGATCGCCAAGCTGGCCCACGGCCTGGCGGATGACATGCTGACCACCGTTACCCTGGCGGCCCGCTGCCCCAAGCTGGTGGCCCCCGCCATGAACACCCATATGCTGGAAAACCCCATCACCCAGGATAACCTGAAAACGCTGGAACATTACGGTTTCACCGTCATTCCCTCCGGCTCCGGCCTGTTGGCCTGCGGCGATACGGGCTCCGGCCGCCTGCCTGATGAGGGCGTTCTGGTGGACTATGTGGCACGGGAGCTGGAACACGAAAAAGACATGCAGGGCATGAAAGTGGTGGTTTCCGCTGGCGGCACCCGCGAACCGATGGACCCGGTGCGCTACCTGACAAACCATTCCACCGGCAAAATGGGCTATGCCGTGGCCCGCGCCTGTATGCTGCGCGGCGCGGATGTGACGCTGCTGACATCTTCCGACTTGCCGCCGGTTCCGTTTGTCAAAATGGTACCTTTTGCCACCGCGGCAGAACTGTTTGAAGCTGTCAAGGCCAACGCCATGGATGCGGATGCCCTGGTGATGGCCGCCGCTGTGGCGGACTACCGCCCGGCCCAGGTGGCGCAGGATAAGATCAAAAAGCACGATGGTGAACTTTCAATTGAGCTGGAACGCACGGATGACATTCTGGGCTGGGTCGGCGAGCACAAGCCGGAGCAGTTGTTTGTCTGCGGCTTTTCGATGGAAACGAAAGATCTGATCGAAAATTCTACTGCCAAGCTGCACAAGAAAAACATGGATATGATTGTGGCCAACAATGTCAAGGTGCCCGGCGCCGGTTTTGGCGTGGATACCAACGTTGTAACCCTGATTACCGAAAGCATTTCCACCGCGCTGCCGCTGCAAAGCAAGGATGATGTTGCCATGCACATTGCGGACGTCATTGTGGAAGCAAAGCGGAGAAAACAGAAAAAGTAAGGCAATACCGCATAATTCTAAGTGCCGATACGGCGAGCGAGGTGCGGCAGATGCCAAGCCAAAAGCGCAGATAATACTTTGTGTATTATCGAGCATTTTGGCAACGCAGATGCCGTGCCGCAGCCGCCGGAGCGGTGCTTAAGCCGTCAGGCGGGAATTGTGCGGTGTTGCCTAAAGCTGCCCCCCGCAAAAGAAACGAAGCAGCAAAAGAATAAGCTGATTTGGCACCCCTGCAGCCGCGCAGGGGTGCTTTTGCATGTGCACACAATTTTCACATCCTGGCAAAAAAACGACGCACAATTTTCACAAATAGGCAGTATACTTCTGGATAGTTCAGGGGTACGCCTGCCCTGCGGCGGGCGGCCCCCAAGAAAAGGGGAGTGCATCCATTGATCGAAGTCAAGCATTTGACCAAGCGTTACGGAAAACACACCGCGGTCGATGATATCAGCTTCACTGTGCAGGACGGCTGTATTTACGGCCTGCTGGGGCCCAACGGCGCCGGCAAATCCACCACAATGAACATGATCACCGGGTATCTTGCGCCCACGGGCGGCACCGTTGCCATTGACGGCCATGATGTTCAAGAAGAGCCCAAGGAGGCAAAAGCCTGCATCGGCTACCTGCCGGAAATTCCGCCGCTGTATACCGATATGACCGTGCAGGAATACCTGCTGTTTGTCAGCGAGCTGAAAGGCAAAAAGAAAAAAGCGGACCGCGTGCAGGATGTAGCGCAGGCCGTGCAGCGCGCTGGGCTGCAGGAGATGGAAAAGCGGCTGATCCGCAACCTTTCCAAAGGCTACCGCCAGCGCGTTGGCATTGCCGCTGCGCTGCTGGGCAGCCCCAAGGTGATCATTCTGGACGAACCCACCGTTGGCCTGGACCCCGCCCAGATGATCGAGATCCGCAACCTCATCCATGACCTGGGAGAGACCCACACCGTCATCCTTTCCAGCCATATCCTGAGCGAAGTGCAGACGATCTGTGACCGCGTGCTGATTATTGCGCACGGTAAAGTGGCCGCCCAGGGCACGCCGGAAGAGCTGGCCGCCCAGCTGGCTGCCCGCGGCATGATTGCCGCCACGGCACTTGGCACCAAAGAACAGATTCTGGCCGCTGCCGCCAAGGTGGAGGGCCTGACCGACCTGCGCGTGACCGCAGAAAAGGGCGATGAAGTCAGCTTTACCGCCACCAGCACCGCCGGTGCAGACCTGCGCGCGGCCCTGTCCAAGGCGCTGGCCGAAGCTGGCTGCCCGGTTGTGTCCCTGACAAGCGATACGATGAGTTTGGAGGATATCTTCCTACAGATCACCGAGACTGCACCGGAGGAAGCCCAGCCGGAAGAAACCGAAGAACCGGCTCCGGAAGCGGCTGCCGCACAGCCGGAACCGTCTGCTGAGCCTGCCGAACCGCAGGCCCCGGCAGATGATACTCCGGAACAACCGGAAGCCGAAAACGACCAAAAGGAGGAAGAGTGAGCCATGTTTGCCATTTTTAAGCGGGAACTGCGCAGCTATTTCACCAGCCTGGTCGGCTATGTTGTCATTGGTGTTATGCTGGCGTTTATCGGGCTATATTACTCCGCCAACTGCCTGGTGTATGGCACGTCGGATTTTTCAACCGTTTTGTATTCTACCACGCTGGTCATGCTGTTTTTGCTGCCGGCGCTGACCATGCGCAGCTTTGCGGATGAACGCCGCAATAAAACCGACCAGCTGCTGCTCACCAGCCCGGTGGGAATCCCTTCTATCGTGATGGGTAAGTACTTTGCCCAGCTGGCGGTGTTTGCCGTGCCCATGGCGGCAGCGGCCATCATGCCGCTGGTGCTCACGGCCTTTGGCACCATCTCCCTTACCAGCGCTTACGCCACCTGGCTGGCGTACTTTTTGATGGGCGCTGCCTGCATTGCCATCGGCACCTTTGTCTCCGCCCTGACGGAAAACCAGATCATTGCGTACCTGGCTACTTTTGGTGCGCTGCTGATCTGCTACCTGATGAACGGCATCAAGAGCCTGTTCACCAGCGGCAACACGCTGGCATTCATCGTGTTCTGCGTGGTGCTGGCGGTTGTGGCTCTGCTGGTCGGTCTGGCCTGCAAAAATGTCACGGTGGGCAGCGCGGTGTTCTGCGGCGGTGCCGTGGTGCTGGTGCTGCTGTTTAAGCTGCGCCCGGCCTGGCTGCTGACCGGCTTTAACAGCGTGCTTGGCGCGCTGGCACTGTTCCAGCCGTTTACGGATTTTGTGGGCGGCATGTTCAGCGTGACCGGCATTGTGTATTATCTATCGGTGGCGGGACTGTTCCTCTTCCTGACGGGTCAGGCACTGGAACGCCGCCGCTGGAATTAAAGAGGGGGGTCCGACGATGAACTTTAAGAAAAAGAACGCGGCCAATGCCCCTGCCCCTAACCAGGCACAGCAGGCAGCGCGCCGCCGCAGCCTGCGCAGCGGTGCTTACGCCAGCGTGCTGGCCGTTGTGGTGCTGGTGCTGGTAATTCTGCTCAACCTTGTGGTGGGCGCGGTGCCCACCAAGTTTACCCAGTTTGATATTTCCACCGGCAAAATGTTCACCCTGAGCGATACCACCAAAACCATGCTGCAGGAACTGAACACCGATGTGACCGCCTATTACCTGGCGGAAACCGGCAACGAGGATTCCAACATTACGCGAATTCTGGACCGCTATGCGGGCGAAAGCAGCCATTTTACCTGGCAGCAGCGCGACCCCGCGCTGTACCCCACCTTTGCACAGCAGTATGACGCGCAGAACGCAAGCTCCTCCAGCGTGATCCTTGTATGCGGGGATAACCACACCGTGGTGGACTACAATGATATGTATACGGCGGATTATTCCAGCTATTATACCACCGGCAGTTACACAATGAGCTTCTCCGCTGAGAACGCGCTGTCCTCCGGCATTGCCAAGGTCACGCGGGAGAACAGCTATGTGCTGTACCAGCTGACCGGCCACGGCGAATCCAGCCTGGAAAGCGATTTTACCGAAACGCTGGATAATTCCGGCGTTACCATGCAGGACCTGAACCTGCTGACCACCGATACAGTGCCCGAAGATGCCGCAGCCCTGCTGATCAACGACCCGCAGGCGGACCTTTCCACCCTGGATGCCGCTGCCATCAAGACCTATCTGGAAAACGGCGGCCACCTGTTTGTGACCACCGATCTGACGGTGAGCACCCCCAACCTGGATGCCCTGCTGGCAGAATACGGCATGACCCGCCAGGAAGGCCTTGTGATTGAAAATGACAGCAGCTATTACGCTTACCGCTACCCGCAGACCTACCTGCTGCCGAGCCTGAGCTCCAACGATATCACCGCGGGCATAACTGACGGCATGCATGTTTTTACCCCCGTGGCACAGGGCATTGTGAAAGGCGACAGCACCGATGACCTGACCCTGACCACCCTGCTGAGCACCAGCAGCACGGCATACTCCATGCAGGATTACGCCGAGGCTACCACCGCCGAGCAGGGGGCAAATGATCCCAACGGCCCCTTTAACATTGCCGTTGCCGCAAGCAACAGCGCTACCGGCGCCAAAGTGGTGTGGGTGAACTGCCCCAACATGCTGAACAGCAAGATGAACAGCGCGGTTTCCGGCGGCAATGCCCAGCTGTTGACCAGCGCCGTGAACTGGATGACCGGCGAGGGTGTGGTGATCGACAGCAAGAGCATGAGTGCCGAAACCCTGATGGTGCCGGGCAGATCGATTAAGCTGCTTGGCCTGCTGTTTACCATTGTGGTGCCGCTGGCCTTTATCGTGGCCGGTATTGCCATCACTTTGGTGCGCCGCCGCCGTTGATATTTCCAGTGCCGCAGAAACCTTAGGAGATAACAGCCAATGAACACAAAGAAAATGTTGCCCCTTTTTGTGCTGGTTCCCGTGGTGGTTGTGCTGGGCGTTGCCCTTGGCGTGCTGAACCATGCAGACACCGAGGAAGAGGATACCAGCATTGCACTGTGCAGCCTGGATGCTGACAGTGTGATCGCGATTGCCTACAAAGACGCCAGCGATGGCGCAACGCTGGAATCCGCCCTGACCAAAACGGATGATACCTGGACACTGGATTCTGACCCCGCGCTGCCCCTTGACCAGAGTAAGACCCAAGGCGTTGCCGACAGCATGACCGCTCTGACCGCGCTGCGCGAACTGAGCGATGACGCCGACGTTGCCAGCATGGGCTTTGATACCCCGACTTATGAGCTGAGCCTGAAAACGGCAGATGCCGAATGGACGCTGACCGTTGGCAGCAAGAACTCCATCACAAACAACTGGTATGCCCGCCTGAGCGCAGACGGCCCGGTGTATACGCTGGACAGTTCGGCCCTGAGCGGCATCTGCAAAACCGCAAAGCAGCTGTATGCCGCCCAGAGCATTACGGACATAGATGTGGACGATGTGACCAAGATGGTGGTGCAGACCGCCAACGGCGGAACCCTGAGCTTTGCCCAGAATGACAGCACCTGGACGCTGACGGATGATGCGGAGTATAACCTGAATCAGGATATCGTCAAAAAGATGGCGAGCACCATCTGCGATCTGAAAACCAAGTGGAGCGTGACCGAACCGCAGGCCGATGCCGTGTATGGTCTGGATACCCCCAATGCCATCGTTACCCTGATCGCATCGGACGGCACCAGCATCCAGTGCAGCTTTGGCGGCAACGACGCCGAGGACGATACCCTGTGCTACCTGCGCAGCTCCGGCGCAGCAGGCGTTGTGTATGAAGTGAGCACTGACGCCCTGAACGCCTTTGCCTATGACAAGGCAGCGCTGGAAGCCGAGGAGGAAGCCACCCCCGAAACCGCCGATGTTGCCGCCGAAGACCCGGTTGGCAATGACAATACCGTTGATGATGAATAATCGGTCCGGCAGCAAAGCCTGAACCAATGCAAAGCCCCCGGCACGGTGCCAAACCACTGTGCCGAGGGCTTTTTGCAGAGTAATGCGGGATTTTACCACTTGATTCCTGTAAATTCCGTTCCATTCTGCCGCAAGGCATGGTATAATCAAAATACAATAAAACACGCCGCAAGGCCGGCATATGCAGCAGGGCGCGTTGTGCGGGAAAAATGGCATTTCCCTATAGTGACCGCAGGGGCGCACATTGTGCACCCGCCAACTTAAGGCAAAGATATTTCCCTGTGAAAATATGGATAGGGAAAATGCCTTTTATGTAACAATTTGGATGACTTCTTCGTTTATCTTATTAGAGGATACACCCTAGACAAACAGCAGGGGGCGGTAAGCATGAAAAAAAGATTCGCGGCATTTGTGTCAACCGTTTTGGCGGCAGTCTTGTGCGCCTGTTCTGCTGCCCCAAAAGATGTACTCCCCAATAAGGCGGCCCAGCCGACCGAAGCCCCAACACAGCAAGCCCAAACCACGCAGGCAGCACCCACGGAACAGCCCACCCCGGAGCCGGACCCCGTGCAGCAGCTGCTGGAGGAGATGACGCTGGAACAAAAGGTGGGGCAGCTCTTTCTTGTTCGACCCGATTCCCTGGACTTGAGCCAAACACAGGACCAGATCAACGATGCCAAGGCGGACGGCGTGACCGAACTGACGGATGCCATGCGCCAGACTTTGGCGGAGTACCCGGTGGGCGGCGTGGTGATCTTTGGCAAAAATCTGGAAAGCCCGCAGCAGATCACCCAATTCCTGGACGATTTGCAGCAGGCGAGCGATACGCCGCTCTTTACTGCCATTGATGAGGAGGGCGGCCTGGTGGCGCGCCTTGCCAACAATGCCGCGTTTGACCTGCCCCAATACGAAAGCGCTGCGGCGGTGGGAACATCCGGTAACCCGGAAGATGCCCGCGCCATGGGCCGCACCATTGGCGGCTACTTAAAAGAATACGGCTTTAACCTGGATTTTGCCCCTGTGGCCGATGTGAACACCAACCCCGATAACCCGGTCATCGGTACCCGCGCGTTCAGCAGTGAACCGCAGACCGCCGCCGACCTTGTGGGCGGGGCGTGCGCCGGGTTTGCCGATGCGGGCATTGCCTGTACCCTCAAGCATTTCCCAGGCCATGGCGATACCAGCGAGGATACCCACGTTGGCACCGTAACGCTGAACAAAACGCTGGATGACCTGCGCAGCTGTGAGCTGGTGCCCTTTGCCCAAAATGTGAACAATGCTCCGCTGATTATGGCGGCCCACATTACCGTGCCGCAGGTAACAGGGGACGATACCCCGGCCTCCCTTTCCAGCGTCATGCTGACCGATCTTTTGCGCGGGGAGTTGGGCTATCAGGGCTTGATCGTGACGGATTCGCTGGCGATGCAGGCCATCACCGATGTGTATACCCCCGGTCAGGCGGCGGTCAAGGCGCTGCAGGCCGGTGCAGACCTGCTGCTGATGCCCAACGGCCTTGCCGATGCCTATACCGCCGTGCTGGAAGCTGTGCAGGATGGTACCATCCCCCAGCAGAGACTGGACGAAAGCGTGCAGCGCATTTTGCAGTGTAAATACCAATACGGCATCCTGACGCAGTAACGCGGTGCCGTTTATAAGGAGAATGAAAATGCCCAAGTATACAGTAGACGGTTCGTTTTTTGTGCAGCAGCTTTCCGGCATCCAGCGCTATGCGCGGGAAATACTCGCTGCCATGGACCCCATGCTGGAACCCGGCGAGCTGGAAGTGGCGGTTCCGCCGGATTGTATCGTTCCCGGATACCGCAATATCAAGGTGGTCACCCTGCCGCAGTCCAGCGGCATTTTGGGCTGGCAGCGGGTGTATGGCCGATATCTGGCACAAAGCGGGCGCTGCTGGCTGGGCATGTGCAACGTTATTCCCATGTTCCACCGTGGGAACGAGGGCATTGCCGTGGTGCATGATGTGTGCTATAAAGCACGCCCGGATTTTTATACCGACCTGCGCGGCCGCACCAGCGCTGTCTGGCACTGCATGCAGTATGCGGCCATTGCCAAAAAGGCCAGAAAAATCGTGACGGTCTCGGAATTTTCCAAAAGCGAGATCGTGAAATATTACCATGTGAACCCCGAAAAGATCACCGTGGTGTATAACGCCTGGCAGCATATGCAGCGCGTGCGCCCTGACCCCATGCTGTTTGGTGAGTACAGCAAGTGGCCGCAGCTGAAAAAAGGCGAGTATTATTTCTCAATGTCCAACCTACTTAAAAATAAGAACTTTCCCTGGGTGCTGCGCGCTGCGCAGAGCAAACCCCAGGTTATGTTTGCAATTGCGGGCGGCGGCAGCCTTGCCAAAGAGGCCGCTGCCCTGGGGTTGGACCACCTGAACAACGTGATGTACCTTGGCTATGTGACGGACGGCGAAGCCAAAAGCCTGATGGAAAACTGCAAGGCGTTTTTGTTCCCCACGCTGTATGAGGGGTTCGGCATCCCCCCGCTGGAAGCCATTGCCTGCGGTGCTCCACGCGTGATGGTGAGCAATACCCCCTGCATGCGGGAAATTTACGGCTCCCACGCTGATTACATTGACCTTTCCACCAACCACGGCAGTGTGGACCATGTAACCCCCGGCCGGGATGCCGCCGCCGTACTGCAAAAATACTCGTGGGAAGGCAGCGCCCGCCGCATGCTGGAGGTGCTGCGCGAGCCATGACCGTAACGATACCGGGTGATTTCGATCTGCAAAAAATAGCCGCCAGCGGCCAGGCGTTCCGCATTGCGCAAACGCCGCAGGGCTGGCGGTTTTTGGCCGGGGATAAGCTTTTGTACCTGCAGCCCGGCAGCGGTGATACGTATACAGCTAGCTGTACCCCGGAAGAATGGCAGGGCTTCTGGCACCGCTATTTTGATTTGAACCGCAATTATGCGGCCATCCGCGCCGCGGTGCCCAAACAGGATGCCTACCTTTGCGCAGCGGCCCGGGCCGGGGCGGGCATCCGCATTCTGCGCCAGGACGCCTGGGAGATGCTGGTTACCTTTATCATCAGCCAGCGCAAAAATATCCCGGCCATTCAGGCTTGCGTGGAAACGCTGTGTACCCGGTACGGCGCGCCGCTGCTGCAGCCGGGCGGGAATGTGCTGTATGCGTTCCCAACGGCGCAGGCGCTCGCCGCGGCAGGGGAGCAGGCATTGCGGGACTGCGCGCTGGGCTACCGCGCCCCGTATGTTCTGGCTGCCGCCCAGGCAGTTGCAGCGGGAACGCTGGACCTTGCCGCGCTGGAAACCCTGCCCGATGCCCGGCTGCTGGAAGCTCTGATGCAACAGCACGGCGTGGGCATCAAGGTGGCCAACTGCGTAGCCCTGTTTGCCTATGGCCGCATGGAGTGTGCCCCCGTGGATGTGTGGATCCAGCGTGTGATCGACCAGCATTACGCCGGGCAGAACCCATTCCCAGCCTATGGCAACGCCGGAATTTTGCAGCAGTGGATGTTCTATTTCGCCCGTTCCGAAAAGGAACGAGTCAAATAGAAAGAATAATGAAAAAAGAATAAAGAATAATGCAGGTGGACCGCAGTGCTGCGCACGGCTCAGAAATATTGGTGCTCTATATTTGACAGAACTCTAATATTTTTGAGCGTTGTGCCAGCAACGCGGTCCACCTGCATTTTTAATTATTCTTTATTACTTATTCATTTGGCAAATATTCATTTGCCTACCGCCCTGTCCATTCTCCGGTATTGCAGCGCTTCCATCAGCTCTGCGGCGCCGATCTGTTCCACACCGTTCATGTCGGCAATGGTGCGGGCAACGCGCAGGATGCGGTCATAGGCGCGGGCGCTGTAGCCCATGCGTTCAAACGCACCGCGCAGCAGCTTTTCGGCGGCGGGGGCAAGTGGGCAGTAGCGGCGCAGCATGCCGCTGGGCAGCTGGGCGTTGCAGGTAAAGCCAAGGCCTTGGTAGCGCTGGGCCTGCATGGCGCGTACCGCGGCCACCCGCGTGCGGATGTCAGCGCTCGGCTCGCCGCCGGTTTTTGCGGCAAGGGCGTCGTACTCCACGGGGCGGGCCTCCACATGCAGGTCAATGCGGTCCAGCAGCGGGCCGGAAATCCGCTGCCGGTAGCGCTCGATCGCACTGGGCGTGCAGCTGCATTCCCGCACGCCGGAACCATAATACCCGCACTTGCAGGGGTTCATGGCGGCAACCAGCATAAAACGGCAGGGGTAGGTGGCGGTGCCGTGTACCCGGCTCACGGAGATGCACCCGTCCTCGATTGGCTGGCGCAGCACCTCCAGCGCTTCGCGGCTGAACTCTGGCAGCTCGTCCAAAAACAGTACGCCGTTGTGGGCCAGGCTGACCTCGCCGGGGCGGGGCACTGTGCCGCCGCCCGCAATGGCTGCGGCGCTGACACTGTGGTGGGGGCTGCGGAATGGTCGCTGCTGCAATAATCCGGTCCCGGCCTGCACCAGCCCGGCAACGGAATAAATCGCGGTGGTTTCCAGCGCTTCCTCATAACTGAGCGGCGGCAGGATGCCCGGCAGGCGCTTGGCCAGCATGCTTTTGCCGGTGCCCGGCGGGCCCACCATCAACAGGTTGTGCCCACCCGCAGCGGCAACTTCCAGCGCGCGGCGGGCCTCCGCCTGGCCGCGCACATCCGCAAAATCGGGGCCAAGCCACTGCCCGGCGGCATCGTATCCTGTGCGGCTGGCGGGGCTGAGCTTTGCCTGCCCCGCTAGATGGCGGATCACATCCGCAGCGCTGCGGGCGGGGTAAACTGTCAGCTGCTCGGCCACGGCGGCTTCGGCGGCGTTTTCGGCAGGAACAAACAGCTCGGTCACGCCCGCCTTTTGGGCGGCAAGAGCCATGGGCAGGGCACCGGCAATAGGGCGCAGTGTGCCATCCAGCCCAAGCTCACCCAAAAATGCCTGGTGCGGCTCTGGCTGTGGGATGTACTGCTGCGCCGCCAAAATGCCGATGAACACCGGCAGGTCATACAAACTGCCGGTCTTGCGCACATCGGCGGGGGCCAGGTTGACGGTAACATGGCTGGCGGGCCAGGGGCAGTTCAGGTTTTTGATGGCGCTGCGCACCCGCTCACTGCTTTCCTTCACGGCGGAATCCGGCAGGCCCACCATGGCAAATTTGGGCAGACCGCCGCTGATGTGGGTTTCCACGGTAACGGGGTAGCCATCCAGCCCCGTTACCCCCAGGCTGACAACGTGTGCATACATGGCGCAGCCAACTCCTTTCTTTCAACAAATTGCGTACTTTGATTATTTTCAGTATATCCTGTTCCGCCCGCGGCGGCAAGCATATTTTTTGTGCCCAAAATCTGCCTTGACGCTGTAGGGCAAAAAAATAGGCAAAGCCCCGGCAAAAAGCCGGAATTCCAGCTTTTTTTGATTGACAACGTAAACTAAAATTGATATATTTAATTTGAACAAGTAAATTTACCCAAAACTTTTACAGGGTAAGAAAGTGATGATGTCCAAAATGTATAAAGAAATGTACAGCCGTTGGCTTGCTGCCAACCTGGATGACCCCGACCTGAAGCCGGAGCTGGAATCGATTCAGAACGATGACGCTGCCATTCAGGATCGTTTTGCCGTTGCCCTTAAGTTCGGCACTGCCGGTCTGCGCGGTATGATCGGCGCCGGTACCAACCGCATGAACGTGTATGTTGTGCGCCAGGCTACCCAGGGCCTTGCCAACTGGGTCAAGACCCAGGGCGGCACCCAGACCGTTGCGATCAGCTATGACAGCCGCATCAAGAGCGATGTGTTTGCCAAGACTGCTGCCGAAGTTCTGGCCGCCAACGGCGTAAAGGTGCGCATTTACAGCGCCCTGATGCCGGTTCCCGCACTGAGCTTTGCTACCCGGTATTATAACTGCAACGCCGGTATCATGGTAACGGCGTCCCACAACCCGGCCAAGTACAACGGCTATAAGGCCTACGGCCCCGATGGTTGCCAGATGACCGATGAGGCCGCTGACATCGTGTACGCCGAAATCCAGAAGACCGACATCCTGACCGGCGCAAAAACCATGCCGTTTGCCGAGGGGCTGGAAAAGGGCATCATCGAATACGTTGGCGATGACTGCATCAACGCCCTGTACGAAGCAATCGAAGCCCGCTCCATCCGTCCCGGTATCTGCAAGACCGCCGGCCTGAAGCTGGTTTACAGCCCGCTGAACGGCTCCGGCCTGGTTCCGGTCACCCATGTTCTGCATGACATCGGCATTACCGATATCACCGTTGTGCCGGAACAGGAAAAGCCGGACGGCAATTTCCCCACCTGCCCGTACCCCAACCCCGAAATTTTCGAGGCTCTGCGCCTTGGCCTGGAACTGGCCGAAAAGTCTGGTGCAGACCTGATGCTGGCCACTGACCCCGATGCTGACCGCGTTGGCATTGCCGTTAAGTGCAAGGATGGCAGCTATGAGCTGCTTTCCGGCAACGAAGTCGGCGTTCTGCTGCTGGATTACATCTGCGCGGGCCGCATTGAGCAGGGGACCATGCCCAAAGACCCCGTCATGTGCAAGTCCATCGTGTCCACCCCGCTGGCGGACAAGGTGGCCGAGCATTACGGTGTTGAGTGCCGCAATGTGCTGACCGGCTTTAAGTGGATCGGCGATCAGATCGCCAAGCTGGAAGCTGCTGGTCAGGTTGACCGCTTCATCTTTGGCTTTGAGGAAAGCTATGGCTACCTGGCTGGTCCTTACGTCCGCGATAAGGATGCCATCATCGGCTCTATGCTGATTTGCGAAATGGCTGCTTATTACCGCGCAAAGGGCAGTTCCATCAAGGAAGAGCTGGAGCGCATTTACACCGAGTATGGCCGCTACCTGAACAAGGTTGACAGCTTTGAGTTCCCGGGCCTGTCCGGCATGGACAAGATGGCGGGCATTATGTCCGGCCTGCGCGAGAACCCGCCCAAGGACTTTGGCGGTGACGCCGTTGTAAAGGTTGTGGACTATAAAAAGCCTGAAGAGACCGGTCTGCCCGCCGCCAACGTGCTGATCTACACCCTGGCATCCGGCTGCACCGTTGTGGTGCGCCCCTCCGGCACCGAGCCGAAGATCAAGACCTACTTTACCACCAAGGGCAAAGACCTGGCCGAAGCCGAAGCCAAGAAAGAAGAACTGGCCGCTGCCGTTAAGCCGCTGCTGGTATAATGTGATTCCATAGGTTTGGCGCTTTTGGGCCGCCTGCTGTAATACGCAGACGGCCTTTTTTGTATGCAGCCCCCTAGCCGCCGCAGTGAGGAAATAACGCGCATTTTCAGGCTCCGCTTGGGGAATCACCCCTCCGTCACCTTCGGCGACAGCTCCCCTCGAAGGGGAGCCAAAGGCTTTGCGGAAAATTGTTGCGGCATCTGCTACAAGGCCCCGGAACGGTCAAGACCGTTCCCTACAGAGCATTTTATTGTGTGCGGCCAACCCACAAACACCCAGTAGGGCGGGGGTACCCGACTCCGCCGGAAACTTACCGGAGCAGATACAAAAAACGTGTGATGTACTTTGCCCCACAGTAGGAGACGGCGTCCTCGACGTCCCGGATGGGCATATAAATGATTGCACTTTTGCTGGCAATTTGCCGCCGCAAAAGATTGCCCGCACTACTTGACAAAACACAAAAACTCTGGTAAAATACTCTAGCAATCGTTCAGAGGGCTGCTCCACACGCACAGGATGGCGTCTGCTGGTAGCCGAAATTCGAAGATTGTGATGAGCACATATATCAAGTATGGCTCCCTTTAGTCATGATCGAGAAAGAGGTGAAATGAAAATGAAGCAGGGTATTCATCCCAACTATGTGGATTGCACCATTACCTGCGCATGCGGCAACGTGATCCATACCCGTGATACCAAGCCGGAGATCCGCGTTGAAGTTTGCAGCAAGTGCCATCCCTTCTACACCGGCAAGCAGAAGCTGGTTGACACCGGCGGACGTGTTGAGCGCTTTAAGCGCCGCTACGCCAACAAGGCTGGCAAGTAATTGCATTAAGGTTTTGTATACCGCAGATGGCAACATCTGCGGTATTTTTTTCAAATACATCATCTTGCATCTCAAAGGAGAACCCCTATGCCGGACTATCAAACGATCCGCGGTATTTCCACCTTTGAATATGAAGAAAAGCGCTCCCGCTTTATTGCTTCCGCTGCGTTTGCCGATACCGAGGAAGCTGCCCTTGCCCACCTGAACCGCATCAAAGCGGCCAACCGCACCGCGCGGCATAATGTGTATGCCTATGTTCTGCGCGAGGGCGGCCGCACCCGCTACAGTGATGACGGCGAACCCGCCAAAACCGCCGGTACCCCCGTGCTGGAAGCCATCGGCCATGCAGGGCTTTCGGATGTGATCGTGGTGGTTACGCGGTACTTTGGCGGAGTTCTGCTGGGTACCGGAGGGCTGGTGCGGGCCTACACCGCGGCGGCATCCGGAGCCTTGCAGCAGGCGGAGATTGTCAGCATGCGGCTGGTGACGGATTGCGCCGTGACCGTGCCATACCCCAAGTTTGAACAGGCCCAGCGGATGATCGCAGCCGCCGGGGCCAAACTGCAGGAACCGGAGTATGCCGACGCTGTGACCCTGCGCTGGCGCATGCCTGCCGGAACCGAAGAAGCCCTGTGCCATGACCTGAGCGAGCTGACCCGCGGCAGTGCCGAAGTGACGATCAGCAAACCACTTTACGCAGCTTTTTGATGCTGCGCAGTCATTTCTGGCAAGAAAGCAGAATTTCCCATGAAATTTTTACATTTCATACAAGTGTTTGGCGGCTTTTTATCGTATTTATAATATAGAGAGCCGTTTTTGGGCATGATATGCCCAACGGGGAACCGGAAAGGGGAAAGGAGGCTGCGCCGTGACTGTGCGGGAAGAGACCCAGACAATTGAACGCCTGACCTTAAGCCCCTATGCCGCTTTAAGTGAGCAGAGCTTTGGCCGCCGCACCCCGGAACCGGAAGATGACCTGCGGACCTGCTACCAGCGTGACAGGGACAGAATTTTGCACTGTAAAAGTTTCCGGCGGTTGAAGCAGAAAACACAGGTGTTTCTTTCGCCGGAGGGCGACCACTACCGCACCCGGCTGACCCACACGCTGGAAGTCAGCCAGATTGCCCGAACCATTGCCCGCGCCCTGCGGCTGAATGAGGACCTGACCGAAGCCATTGCCCTGGGGCATGATCTTGGCCACACCCCATACGGCCACGCGGGGGAGCGCGCACTGAACCGGCTGTGCCCCGGCGGGTTTACCCACTACCGCCAAAGCCTGCGGGTGGTGGACTACCTGGAAAAGGACGGCAAGGGCCTGAACCTTTGCTGGGAGGTGCGCAACGGGATTATTACCCACACCAAAGGCGCCTGGGCCCGCACGATGGAAGGCTGTACCGTGCGCTATGCGGACCACATTGCCTTTTTGAACCATGATATTGAGGATGCCGTGGCCGCCGGTGTGCTGAACCCCACCGCCCTGCCGCGGGATGCCGTGCAGGTGCTGGGAGATACCAAATCCCGGCGCATCACCACAATGATCACCGACCTTGTGGCAAACAGCGCAAACTGCAAAAATGGGAAAATGCAGTTTTCCCCCGAAGTGGAGGAGGCATACGGTGTGCTGAAAGACTTTATGTACAGCACGGTGTATGTGGACAAGGATGCCAAGCGCGAAGAGAAAAAAGTGGACAAGATGATCGAAGCGCTGTATGAACGCCTTTGCGCGGACCCCACGCTGATGCCTAATTTTTATATGCAGGTGGCATATCACCAGGGAATAGACCGTGCCGTGGCGGATTATATTTCCGGTATGAGCGATGAATTTGCTACCCGCCTGTTTGAGGAGCTGTTTGTGCCGCAAAAGTGGCAGGTGCTATAAAATTGGCAGTATGTTAGAGCACTGCCGCCCGCCCCGAAGGGGCGCACATTGTGCGCCCGCTAACCTATAAATTATTACGATATATACGCGAAAGGAGGCCCGGAGCCCCATTGATCCCACAGGAATACATACAGGAAGTGGTTGCACGCAATGATATTACCGAAGTAATCGGCCAATATGTGCAGCTGCGTCATCGCGGGCGGACCTATACCGGGCTGTGCCCTTTCCATAACGAGAAAACCCCTTCGTTTACCGTCTACCCGGATACCCAAAGTTTTTACTGCTTTGGCTGCGGTGCGGCGGGGGATGTGATTAACTTTGTGCGCAAAATTTCCAACCTGGGCTATGTGGAAGCTGTTAAACAGCTGGCGGGCCGCGCCGGGATGCCCATGCCGGAGGAGGACGACCAGGAAAGCCGTTCCCGCTCCCGCCTGTTGGAGATCAACCGCAACGCCGCGCGCTATTTTTATGACCAGCTCAACGCCCCAACGCCGGAAGCCGCCATGGCCCGCCGCTACTGGCGCGAAAAACGCGGCCTTTCGGATGCGGCCATCCGCCGGTTTGGCCTGGGCTATGCACCGGAAGATTTTGTCGGCCTTCTGCACTACCTGCGCCACCGCGGCTTTACCGAGCCGGAATTGGAATCCTCCGGCCTTGTCAAGCGTAGCGCCAAGGGCAATCTGTATGATATCTTCCGCCACCGCGTGATGGTGCCCATCATTGATGTGCGGGGCAATATCATTGCGTTCGGCGGGCGCGTGATGGATGATTCCAAGCCGAAATACATCAACTCGCCCGAAACGATGGTCTACCACAAATCCCGCACGCTGTTTGCGCTGAATGTGGCAAAAAAATCAACGTCCAAGCGGTATATCCTCTGCGAAGGGTATATGGACGTCATCTCGATGCACGAAGCCGGGTTTGATACCGCTGTCTGTGCCTGCGGCACGGCTTTGACGCCGGAGCAGGTCAAGCTGCTGACGGAATACGCCGACGAAGTGGTGCTGAGCTATGACTCGGACGAAGCAGGCCAGAAGGCGACGGAGCGCAGTTTGGCGCTGTTTTCCGGTACCAATTTGCAGGTGCGGGTGCTGAACATCCCCGGTGCCAAGGACCCGGATGAATTTATCCGCACCTATGGCCGCGACCGGTTTGAAGCCGTGCTGGAAGGCACCGCAACCCCGCTGGAGTTCAAGCTGGCTAAGGCAGTGAAAAAATATGACCTGCGCAACGATGCCCAGCGCCTGCAATATGTGGATGAAGCCATCGGCATTCTGGCAGGCAGCGCGGTCAGCCCCACGGCGCGGGATGTGTATGCCGGGCGCATTGCGGAGCAGACCGGCATTGATAAAAAGGCTGTGTTGGTCCAGCTGGAAAGCGCCGTGCGCGGGGCCGGGCGCAGGGCGCGCCGCAAAGAGCAGAACGAACTTTCCCGCCAGGGGATTGCGGCGGATATCCGCGTGCCCTATGACCGCGGGGGCGAAGCTGCCCTGGGGGCCGCAAGCGCCGCCCGCCAGCTTGTGGCGGCGATGCTGCAGGATGCCGGCGCCATCCCCTACATCCGGGAGCGGCTAAACCTTGGCATGGTGGTGCTGCCGGAAATGCAGCAGGCAATCAAGGCAATTTACGACTGCGCCGCCCGCGGCCAGCCCGCCAACGCCACGACCCTTTCCCCCTTGTTGGAGGAAAAAGCCTACAGCCAGGTGATGCTGGCCCAGGCCCAAAACGCCGATACCCGCCTGACCCGCCGGGATATTGATATGCTGCTGGATCGTTTGCAGACCGCAAACCCCGAAAGCGCCCAGGTGGCAGGCACCACAGACGATGAATTCCGGCAGAAATTTGCCGCCCTTGCCCGCAAAAAAGTGGGCGAACGCCCGCCGGAAGAATAATTTCCACCCGGCCAAAACCATGTTGTTTTATCCCGTTCCAGTAAGATGGGCAGAATAAAAACCAAAGGAGAAACTACTTATGGCAGAAAAGAAAGATTCGATTCGCAACCTGATTGAACAGGGCCGCCGTGCAGGCAAATTGACCAGCACCGAAATCAGTGACGCTATGGAAGAAAGCAGCCGTGTTATTGACGCGGAGCAGATGGAAAAGCTGTATGAAGAGCTGGAAAGCAACGGCATTGAAGTGGTGGATGATGACGCCACTGATATGTCCGCTGTGGCCGATATGGGCGAGGAGGGGATGGATGACTTTGAGGATACCGTTACCTCGGACGGCATTACCATCGATGACCCCGTTAAGGTTTACCTGAAAGAGATCGGCCGCGTGCCCCTGCTGACCCCCGATGAGGAAGTGCAGCTGGCCCTGGATATCCAGAAAGGCGGCAAGGACGGCGAACGCGCCAAGCAGCGCCTGAGCGAAGCCAACCTGCGTCTGGTAGTTTCCATTGCAAAGCGCTATGTGGGCCGCGGCATGCAGTTCCTGGACCTGATCCAGGAAGGTAACCTGGGTCTGATCAAAGCGGTTGAAAAGTTTGACCATACCAAGGGCTTCAAGTTCTCCACCTATGCAACGTGGTGGATCCGCCAGGCCATCACCCGCGCCATTGCGGATCAGGCCCGCACCATCCGTATCCCTGTGCATATGGTGGAAACCATCAACAAGGTCAAAAAGGTTTCCAGCCAACTGCTGCACGAAAACGGCCATGAGCCCAGCGCCGAAGAAATTGCCGAGCGCCTGGATATGCCGGTGGACAAAGTGCGCGAGATTATGCGCGTGGCACAGGAACCCGTCAGCCTCGAAACCCCCATCGGTGAGGAGGAAGATAGCCACTTGGGCGACTTTATCCCCGATGAGGAAGCCCCCGTTCCCGCCGAAGCCGCCAGCCAGACCCTGTTGAAAGAGCAGCTGGCCGATGTGCTGAAAACCCTGACCCCGCGTGAAGAAAAGGTCCTGCGCCTGCGCTTTGGCCTGGAAGATGGCCGCCCCCGCACGCTGGAAGAGGTGGGCAAGGAGTTCAACGTTACCCGTGAACGTATCCGCCAGATCGAAGCAAAAGCCCTGCGCAAGCTGCGCCACCCCAGCCGCAGCAAAAAGCTGCGCGACTTCCTGGATTGATGCCGTGATTCTTATTCTTATATAGAATAGAAATAGCAAATTAAAATCATCTGCACCCGTACTGCTGTTTGCCCGGCGGTGCGGGTGTATTTTTGTGTGCAGCAGGCATAAATGACAAAGCCACAGCATACGATTACCCTGATGATATAGGGGAGGGGATAACGATGTGTGGAATTGCCGGACAGATCAGCGCGGACCCAAATAAGATTGCAGCCAACTACCCAGCTTACTGCCGAATGCAGAAAAGCCTTGCACGCCGCGGGCCGGACCAGCGGGGAATATACCTGCACGGCCATGCGGCGCTGATCCATGCGCGGCTGGCTGTGGTGGATCTGGAAAACGGCTGCCAGCCCATGGTGCTGGATCAGGGCGGGGAGAAATACATTCTGGTGTACAACGGCGAGCTGTACAACACGCCGGAGCTGCACGCCCAGCTTGCGGCTCTGGGCCATCGCTTTGTAAGCCATTCCGATACTGAGGTTTTGTTACATGCTTTTGCCCAGTGGGGACCAGAATGTCTGGAAAAGCTGAACGGTATTTTTGCATTTGCTGTGTGGCAGCAGCGGGCGCAAAAGCTCTTTCTGGCGCGGGACCGCATCGGGGTCAAGCCGCTGTTCTATGCCCTGCGCGGGGACAGCCTGATCTTTGCTTCCGAGCTGAAAACGCTGCTCTGCCACCCGGAGATCCCGCCGCAGGTGGATGCCCATGGGCTGGCCGATGTGCTGTTGCTCGGCCCTGGCCGCACGCCGGGGTGCGGGGTGTTCCGCAATGTGCAGGAATTGAAGCCTGGCTGCTGCGCAGAATACACTGTGCCACAGGTTGGTGCGCCGCGCCTCACCGTGCGCCGCTACTGGCAGCTGACCGACCACGAACACCCCGATGATTTTACCCACACCGCAGCCAAAGTGCGGGACCTGGTGATGGATGCCGTCACGCGGCAGCTGGTATCGGATGTGCCGGTGGCAACCTTCCTTTCCGGCGGGCTGGATTCCAGCCTGATTTCGGCAATCGCGGATTCCTACTTTACGGCGCGGGGCAAAACACTGCAGACTTTCTCGGTCGGTTATCAGGATAACAAAAAGTACTTCCACGCCACCCATTTCCAGCCCAGCCCGGATGCGCCGTATATCCGCACCATGAACCAGTTCTTGAACGCGCAGCATACCTGGGTAACGCTGGACAGCGAAGCACTGGCCGCCGCCCTGCTGGAAGCGGTGGACGCCCGCGACCTGCCCGGCATGGCGGATGTGGACTCCTCGCTGCTGCTGTTCTGCCGTGAGATCCGTAAAACAGCCACCGTGGCACTTTCCGGCGAGTGCGCGGACGAGATATTTGGCGGTTACCCCTGGTACAGGGATAAGACCGTGCGGGAGCGGTATGGCTTTCCTTGGGCGCAGAGCACGGCATACAGGGTCAGCTTTTTTAAGCCGGAGGTGTTCGGCGGCATTGACCCGGCGGCGTATATTGATGAAGGCTACCACGCCACGCTGGAGCAAACTTCCATCCGCCCCGGTCTGGATCCCCTGGAACAACGGATGCGCCAGATGTTTGCCCTGAACTTTAACTGGTTTATGCAGACCCTTTTGGACCGCAAGGACCGAATGAGTATGTACAGCGGGCTGGAAGTGCGCGTGCCGTTCTGCGATTACCGCATTGCGGAATACCTGTACAGCGTGCCGTGGGAATATAAGGATTACGAGGGCCACGAAAAAGGCCTGCTGCGCCAGGCGATGCAGGGCGTGCTGCCCACGGAAGTGTTGTGGCGAAAAAAGAGCCCCTACCCTAAAACATGGAACCCGGCGTATTTGAACGCTGTCAGCGCCATGCTGCGCAGTGCGATGCAGGACCCGGATGCCCCGCTGCTGCGTATTGCCAAGAGGGCAGCGCTGGAACAGCTGTTGACCGCTGCCGAGACTGCGACCCCCTGGTATGGCCAGCTGATGACCACCCCGCAGACCATTGCCTGGTTTGTGCAGCTGAATTACTGGCTGCAAAAATACCGGGTGGAGCTGGTGTAAATACCCGTGTGGCGGGCCCGGCATCAAACGCATAACACCAAAAACAGACGAGTGCCCACCCTGCACACGGATAACGGCGGGAAGGGCACTTTTTGTTTGCAAAGCGTAAAAACCGGGAAAATGCAGAAAAAACGCAGGCTGCAACCCATACAAAAAACACACAAGGTAATTGGGCATTGTGCCAATTAGCGGCATTTCAAGGATTTGTCAAGTGGCAGA
Source organism: Subdoligranulum sp. APC924/74 (assembly GCF_003324125.1). NCBI lineage: Bacteria > Bacillati > Bacillota > Clostridia > Eubacteriales > Oscillospiraceae > Subdoligranulum > Subdoligranulum sp. APC924/74. The sequence goes on from NZ_PSQF01000006.1 coordinate 52,711, forward strand.
AGAAATACAAAAATAGCACTTTGCCAAAAGAAATGTGACACGCATCCGGGCGTTCAATTGTCTGATAAAAAAACACGCAAAATGCCAAAAGAGCCCTTGACAATCAGCTTTTTGGCTGGTATACTGGCATAGTATCACAAAATGGAATAGAGCGCCCTAAAGGAATTTTGATTTTTCCACGTTTTTTCAAACTTTGTTAAAAACGACGAATGTTCCAAGAAAATCATTGCTTCGGCGGAGCGCTTTTGCCAAAAACAAATCTGAACGGAATAGGAGTGGTCGCATTTTATGGTAAAGGTCAAGCCCGTACAAAACGGTCGAACCTCCAGAATGAGCTTTTCCCGCATCAACGAAGTGATTGGCATGCCCAACCTCATCGAGATCCAGAAAAACTCTTATAACTGGTTCCTGGACGAGGGCCTGCGCGAAGTGTTCCACGACATTGACGCGATCGAGGATTACACCGGGAATCTCTCGCTGGAATTTGTCGATTACCGTCTGGACAAGCACCCCAAATATACCATTAAAGAATGTAAAGAGCGTGACGCAACGTATGCTGCGCCGCTTTATGTCACTGCGCGCCTGTTGAACAAGAGCACCGGCGAAGTGAAGGAACAGGAAATTTTCATGGGCGATTTCCCGCTCATGACGGATTCCGGCACTTTCATCTCCAACGGTGCAGAACGTGTTATCGTCAGCCAGCTGGTTCGTTCGCCCGGCGTGTTCTATGCTTCCAGCAAAGACCGTACCGGCAAGGACCTTTTCACCGCAACCATGAACCCCAACCGCGGCGCATGGCTGGAATACGAAACTGATTCTTCCGATGTATATTATGTGCGCATTGATAAAAACCGCAAGCTGCCGGTTACTACCTTCCTGCGCGCACTGGGTCTTGGCACCGATGAGCAGATCCGCCAGTACTTCGGCGATTCTGAACCCAAAATCAACGCCACCCTGGAAAAGGATATCACCCATTCCACAGAGGAAGCCCTGCTGGAGTGCTACCGCAAGCTGCGCCCCGGCGAGCCGCCGACGGTGGAAAGCTCCCGCAGCCACATCAACCTGCTGTTCTTTGATCCGCGCCGTTACGACCTGGCTCGTTTTGGCCGCTTCAAGATGAACAACAAGCTGTGCCTGTTCCGCCGTATTGCGGGCTATAAGACTGCCGAGGACATCATTGCCCCGCTGACCGGCGAACTGCTGGCCGCCAAGGGCGAGCGCATCAGCCACGAAAAGGCTGTTGAAATTGATAACGCCGGTGTTTCCCGCGTTACTGTTATCGTGGAGCGCAAGGGCCAGGATCCGGTCAATGTGATCGTGTTCTCCAACGGCTGTGTCGATGCCCAGAGTTTCTTCAGCTTTGACGTGAAGGAATGCGGCATCAACGAGCGCGCTTCCTTCGCCGAAATCCGTAAGATTCTGGATGCTACCTCCGATCCGGAAGAGCAGAAAGAACTGCTGACCAAGAATCATGATAAGCTCATCAGCCGCACCGTTACCGTTGACGATATCTTTGCTTCCGTCAACTACCTGCTGGGCCTTGACCATGGCATCGGCGTGACCGATGAAATCGACCACTTGGGCAACCGCCGCGTGCGCAGCGTTGGCGAATTGCTGCAGAACCAGTTCCGCATCGGCTTTGCCCGTATGGAGCGCGTTGTGCGCGAGCGCATGACCCTGCAGAACCAGGAATCTGGCGAGATCACCCCGCAGAGCCTGGTCAACATCCGCCCGGTCGTGGCTGCCATCCGTGAGTTCATCGGTTCCAGCCCACTGTCTCAGTTCATGGACCAGAACAACCCGCTGTCTGAGCTGACCCATAAGCGCCGTCTGTCCGCTTTGGGCCCCGGCGGTCTGTCCCGTGACCGCGCAGGCTTCGAAGTCCGCGACGTTCATTATACCCACTATGGCCGTCTGTGCCCGATTGAGACGCCCGAAGGTTCCAACATCGGTCTGATCTCCTATCTGGCATCTTTCGCCAAGATCAACAAGTACGGCTTCATTGAGGCACCTTACCGCCGCGTGGATAAAGAAACCGGCGTTGTTACCGATGAAGTTGTTTATATGCCCGCCGACGTTGAAGATGAATACATCGTGGCACAGGCCAACGAACCGCTGGACGAGAACAACCGCTTTGTCCGTTCCCGCGTTTCCGGCCGTCATCGCAACGACATTCAGGAATTTGCCCGTGAACAGGTCGATTTCATGGATGTCTCTCCGCGAATGATGGTTTCTGTGGCTACCGCCTGCATTCCCTTCCTGGAAAACGATGACTGTAACCGTGCTCTGATGGGCTCCAACATGCAGCGTCAGGCTGTGCCTCTGATGGTTACCCAGCGCTCTCTGGTTGCTACCGGCATGGAATATAAGGCTGCTACCGACTCTGGTGTCTGCGTGCTGGCTGCCCATGACGGCACCGTTGAAAGCGTTGACGCAGATAAGATCGTTGTCCGTCTGGAAGATGGCTCCGCCGATACCTATGAACTGATTAAGTTTATGCGCTCCAACCAGGGAACCTGCGTCAACCAGCGCCCCGCCGTCTATGTGGGCGATGTTGTCAAGAAGGGCGACGTTCTGGCTGACGGCCCCGCCACCAAGGACGGCGAGATCTCTCTGGGCAAGAACGCTCTGATCGGCTTCATGACCTGGGAAGGCTACAACTATGAGGACGCTGTTCTGCTGAACGAAAAGCTGGTCCGCGAGGATATCTACACCTCTATCCACATTGAGGAGTACGAGAGCGAAGCCCGCGATACCAAGCTGGGACCTGAAGAGGTGACCCGTGATATCCCCAACGTCGGCGATGATTCCCTGAAGGATCTGGACGACCGCGGCATTATCCGCATCGGCGCCGAAGTCAAGACCGGCGATATTCTGGTTGGTAAGGTTACCCCGAAGGGTGAAACCGAACTGACCGCCGAAGAGCGCCTGCTGCGCGCCATCTTTGGCGAAAAGGCACGGGAAGTACGTGATACCTCCCTGCGCGTTCCCCACGGTGCTTACGGCATTGTTGTGGATGTTAAGGTCTTTACCCCCGAAAACTCTGACGAGCTGCAGCCCGGCGTGCGCACCTGCGTGCGCGTCTATATCGCCCAGAAGCGTAAGATCAGCGTTGGCGATAAGATGGCAGGCCGTCACGGCAACAAGGGCGTTGTTTCCCGCATTCTGCCGCAGGAGGACATGCCGTTCCTGCCTGACGGCACCCCGCTGGATATCGTGCTGAACCCCCTGGGCGTTCCTTCCCGTATGAACATCGGTCAGGTGCTGGAAGTCAACCTTGGCTATGTTGCCAAGGCCCTTGGCTGGCATGTGCAAACCCCCGTGTTCGATGGCGCGCACGAATCCGATATCCGTGACTGCCTGGCCGAAGCCCGCGATAAGTGGCATGGCGACCATGCACCGGAATATCCCACCAAGCTGCCCCGCCTGATGGGCGATAAGGGCCACATCATCGATTTCAGCAAGATCGACCTGACCGATGACGGCAAGACCACCGTTTACGATGGCCGTACCGGCGAAAAGTTCCCCTCCAAGGTTACTGTCGGTTATATGTACTACCTCAAGCTGCATCACCTGGTTGATGATAAGATCCATGCCCGTTCCACCGGCCCGTACTCTCTGGTTACCCAGCAGCCTTTGGGCGGCAAGGCCCAGTTCGGCGGCCAGCGTTTCGGCGAAATGGAAGTTTGGGCTCTGGAAGCTTATGGTGCGGCTTACACCCTGCAGGAGATCCTGACTGTCAAGTCTGACGACGTTGTGGGCCGTGTCAAGACCTACGAAGCAATCGTCAAGGGCGAAGATGTGCCGAATCCGGGCATCCCCGAAAGCTTCCGCGTTATGCTGAAAGAACTGCAGAGCCTTGGCCTGGATATTGTTGTCCAGGATAAGGAAGGCAACGCTGTTGATATGCGTCAGGAATATGACGATGACGATGCCAACTTTGACAACAGCGATATCGGTGATAACGTTCTGCTGGAAAGCGAGCTGCAGGATGATTACAGTGTCAAGGATGCCGATGAAGGCTTTGACGACGACCTGGGCGATGAGGAGCCGGATGAAGCTTCTCTGGCACAGATCGAAGCCGACAATGGCGACGACCTGTTCGACGGTGAATGATCGGAATGCTGTTTACGTCACGATTAAATGAGAGGGTTCGCTGAATGGAAAATAAAGAGTTCGATTCTATCAAGATCGGCCTTGCTTCTCCCGACCAGATCCGTGCCTGGAGCTATGGCGAGGTCAAGAAACCTGAAACCATCAACTACCGCACCCTGAAGCCGGAGCGCGACGGCCTGTTCTGCGAGCGCATTTTTGGACCTACCAAGGACTGGGAATGCCACTGCGGCAAGTATAAGCGCATCCGCTATAAGGGCAAGATCTGCGATAAGTGCGGTGTCGAAGTTACCCGCGCTAAGGTCCGCCGCGAGCGCATGGGCCACATTGAGCTGGCTGCACCCGTTTCGCACATCTGGTATTTCAAGGGCATTCCCAGCCGCATTGGCCTGATGCTGGACATCGGCCCCCGCCAGCTGGACAAGGTGCTCTACTTTGCAAACTATATCGTTACCGATCCCGGCTTTACTCCGCTGGAGAAAAAGCAGCTCCTGACCGAACGCGAGTACAAGGAGATGCGGGAAAAGTACGAGGATACCTTTGAAGCCGGCATGGGCGCCGAAGCCGTCCAGAAGCTGCTGGCTGAGATCGACCTGGAAGCTCTGTCCGCAGAGCTGCATGAGGAACTGGAAAAGGCTACCGGCCAGAAGCGCGTCCGCCTGTTGAAACGCCTGGAGTGCGTTGATGCATTCCGCCTGTCCGGCCAGCGCCCGGAGTGGATGATCCTGAACGTTGTTCCGGTCATTCCGCCGGATATCCGCCCCATGGTCCAGTTGGATGGCGGCCGCTTTGCGACTTCCGACCTGAACGATCTGTACCGTCGCGTGATCAACCGCAACAACCGTCTGAAGCGCCTGCTGGAGCTGGGTGCTCCCGACATCATCGTGCGCAACGAAAAGCGCATGCTGCAGGAAGCAGTTGACGCCCTGATCGATAACGGCCGCCGCGGCCGCCCGGTCACTGGCCCCAACAACCGCGCCCTCAAGAGCCTTTCCGATATGCTGAAGGGCAAGCAGGGCCGCTTCCGCCAGAACCTGCTGGGCAAACGTGTTGACTACTCTGGCCGTTCCGTTATCGTTGTCGGCCCTGAGCTGAAGATGTACCAGTGCGGTCTGCCCAAAGAGATGGCTCTGGAGCTGTTCAAGCCCTTCGTTATGAAGGACCTGGTCCAGAAGGGCATTGCCTCCAACATCAAGGCTGCCCGCAAAAAGGTCGAGCGTGCTTCCACCGAGGTGTGGGACTCTCTCGAAACCGTCATCGAGGGCCATCCCGTTCTGCTGAACCGTGCACCTACCCTGCACCGCCTGGGCATTCAGGCATTTGAGCCCGTTCTGGTCGAAGGCCACGCCATCAAGCTGCACCCGCTGGTCTGCACCCCCTTCAACGCTGACTTCGACGGCGACCAGATGGCTGTCCATCTGCCGCTGTCCACCGAAGCACAGCGCGAAGCTAAGATGCTGATGCTGGCTTCCGGCAACCTGCTGAAGCCGTCTGACGGCGAACCCGTCACCGTGCCCACGCAGGATATGATCCTGGGCTCTTACTACCTGACCATGGTCAACCCCGAAGACCCCGGCCACGACAAGGTGTTCCGCGATGAGGACGAAGCCCTGATGGCTTACGCCGAGCATATCGTCACCCTGCAGGCTCCCGTTAAGGTGCGCCGCACCATGGACTTTGGCAACGGCCCCGAAACCGCCCTTGTCACCACCACTGTTGGCAAGATCATCTTCAACACCCCCATCCCGCAGGATCTGGGCTATGTGGATCGCACCGACCCCGAACATAAGTTCGATTACGAAGTCGATTTCCAGGTCACCAAGAAGAAGCTGCCCGACATCATCAGCCGCTGCCTGACAAAGCATGGCACCAAGCGCTGCGCTATCATGCTGGACCACATCAAGGCACAGGGATATAAGTATTCCACCCTTTCCGCCATCACCGTTGCCGTGCCTGACGCTATCATCCCCGAAGAGAAGCCGGAGATCCTGGCTGCGGCTGACAAGAAGGTTGAAAAGGTCATGAAGAACTTCAACCGTGGTCTTATCTCTGATGAAGAGCGCTATAAGAACACCGTTGAGATCTGGCAGGCAGCTACCGAGGAAGTTTCCAACGCTCTGTCTACCAACCTGAAGACCCACCACCAGCGCAACCCCATCTATATGATGTCCGACTCTGGTGCTCGTGGTTCTATGGACCAGATCAAGCAGCTGGCCGGCATGCGCGGCCTGCTGGCTAACACCGCAGGTAAAACCCTGGAAATGCCTATCCGTGCAAACTACCGCGAAGGCCTGAACATCTTGGAGTACTTCATCTCTTCTCGAGGCGCTCGTAAAGGTTTGACCGATACCGCACTGCGTACCGCTGACTCTGGCTACCTGACCCGCCGTCTGGTTGACGTTTCTCAGGAAGTCATCATCCGCGAGGAAGACTGCCACGCTACCGAGGGTATCCTCGTCAGCGAGATCAGCGAAGGCAACGCTACCATCGAAAGCTTCTCCGAGCGTCTGATTGGCCGTTATGCTCTGCATGACGTGATGGATCCCAAGACCGGCGAACTCATTGTGTCCAAGGACAAGATGATGGATATGTTCGACGCTGAAAAGATCAAAGCTGCCGGTATTACCGAGCTGGAGATCCGCAGCGTGATGACCTGCCGTGCTCACGTTGGCGTCTGTGCCCGCTGCTATGGCTCCAACATGTCCAACGGCCAGTGCGTTAAGGTCGGTGAATCCGTCGGTATCATTGCGGCACAGTCCATCGGCGAACCCGGTACTCAGCTGACCATGCGTACCTTCCATACTGGCGGTATCGCATCTGCTGAAGATATTACTCAGGGTCTTCCGCGTGTTGAAGAACTGTTCGAGAGCCGCCGCCCGAAGGCAATGGCTATCATGTCCGAGATCGCCGGTACCGTCCATATTGACGATACCAAGAAGAGCCGCCACGTTGAAGTGACCGGTGTTGACGATAACGGCGCACCGGTTACCAAGAGCTACCTGATCCCGTTCGGCCACCGCCTGAAGGTGATGGAGGGCGATGTGCTCGTCAAGGGCGCACTGTTGACCGAAGGCCATGCTTATCCGCAGGATATTTTGGCTGTCAAGGGCCGCATTGCTACCCAGAACTACCTGATCAGCGAAGTCCAGAAGGTTTACCGTCTGCAGGGCGTTGAAATCAACGATAAGCATATCGAAGTTATCGTCCGCCAGATGATGCGTAAGGTTCGCATTGACGATGCAGGTTCCAGCGAGTTCATCATGGGCAGCGTTGTCAACCGCCGCGATGTGATGATCGAGAACGAGAAGATTCAGGAACGCATTGATGCAGGCGAAACCGACCTGAAGCTGGTCCAGGCCAGTCAGATCCTGCTTGGTATCACCAAGTCCAGCTTGGCAACCGACAGCTTCCTGTCCGCTGCATCCTTCCAGGAAACCACCCGCGTTCTGACCGAAGCCGCCATCAAGGGCAAGGTTGACCCGCTGGCCGGTCTGAAGGAAAACGTCATCATCGGTAAGCTGATCCCCGCCGGAACCGGTTTGCCGGAGGTTGAAGAAGAGCTGGCTCGCGCCGAGGAAATCCGCGATGCCGAAGGCAGCGCTTACGACCACGCTGAAAAGTAAGACTTTTCTTATCTGATAGGCTTAGCCTGACAATAAAACATAACATCCCCCACAGCATTCTCCGCACGGGCAACTGCGAACGGAAAGGGTACTGTGGGGGATTTTTTATGCTGCTTTGCGGGGAATGAAACTGCTTATTGCGGAAAAGTGGCAGAAAAGTGATACAAAGTTGCTTGAAAATAGTAGTACAGCTGTGCTATGCTGGCCCCAAAGAAAGGGGGATAGCACCATGACATTGGGAGAGAAAATTGCATCCGCCCGGAAAGAAAAAGGCATGACCCAGGAAATGCTGGCAGAGCAGCTGGGGGTAACACGGCAGGCTGTGGCAAGGTGGGAGACAGGAAAAGCACTGCCTGGCACAGCTAACCTGTTTATGCTCCGAGAACTGTTGGGTATCCCGCCGGAAGAGGCTGCTTTGGAAGAAAAGACAGAAACAAGAGAACCAGATGTACAGGAAAAGGCAGAAACGGCCGGAAGCCTGACAGCAAAACAAACGTGGGTACTGATTGCGGTAATGGCAATTTTGCTATGGCTTGCTCTGCAATTTGTTGGGCTTGGCGCGGCGATTGGATTGTTGATACTTCTGTTCATTTCAATAAGCGGACTCTTTTTTATAGCGGCGGGAAAAAGCGGCGCTGCAACGGCTGCAAAAGCAGCAGCAAGGCGGGTCCTGTATTTAGCGGCAGCAACACTGCTGGCGGTACTTTTATGGTGCATTGCTTTTGTGGCATCTGCAAACTACCAAAGTACAGCGATGTGGAACGTACCACAAGATGTATGGCAGCAATACCCCACAGTTGCCGCATGGATGCAGCATTGTGAAATAATGGGCAGCGGTGTCTATATGCAGCAGGTGGATTTACCAGCAAGTCAGGGGGCCGCAACGGTATATCTTGTCTGCCGCAATGGCGTGACCAATGAACAGGCGGGAAAAATCACCCCCAATCCATTGCGGCTGCGCTTTTGGGTTACTTATCAGGCAGGGGAAAGCGACCCCATGATGCTGGATGTGCTGACGTTTCAGGGAAATAAAGACTATCAGGTGTTTTTCAGAATCGGGAAAGAGCAGTCTGATTGTATCTTTACGACAAATGAAAGTGAAGCGTTGGCAGGAGAAGTAAGAAGCCTGCTGGAAAGCCGGGCAAATGACAAATAAAGAAAGTTAGGGCAATACCGCATAATTCTAAGTGCCGATACGGCGAGCGAGGTGCGGCAGCTGCTAAGCCAAAAGCGCAGATAATACTGGATGTCTTATCGAGCATTTTGGCAACGCAGATGCCGTGCCGCAGCCGTCGGAGCGGTGCTTAAGCCGTAAGGCGGGAATTGTGCGGTATTGCCTTAAATAAAAACGGATTTGTTTTTTCTAACATTTGGTGTATAATACTTTTATACTGGGCTTGTCTGTGCAGGATGAATGGTGCCTGCATGGAGGGCAGGGGAGAACGCTTCCCTGACTGGCTCAGAAAGACACCATATAGAAAAGGAGAATCCGCCATGTCGGAAGCATTGAAAGAACGCAAAGAGATGGACCCGCAGTACCAGTGGGACCTGACCAAAATGTACGCCAGCGATGCGGAATGGGAAAAGGCTTTTGCCGCCATTGACCCCAAAATTGAAGCTTTGGCTGCCTGGGAGGGCAAGCTGAACAACGCTGCCAGCATTCGTGAATTTTATGATGCAGAAATCGGCGTGTTCCGTGAACTGGAAAACCTGGCTGTCTACACCAGCCTGCGTCTGAGCGAGGATACCCGTGCTGATGACGCCCAGAGCATGGATGCCCGCGCTACCGCCAAATATGTAAAGGCAGTCGGTACCATCGCCTATGCTCAGCCGGAAATCCTGGCACTGCCGCAGGAAACCCTGGATGCCATCATGGCTGACGAGCAGGTTGCCCCCTATCGTTTTGCTCTGGAAGACCTGCTGCGTGCAAAGCCTCACACCCTGACCGCCCCGGAAGAAAAGCTGCTGGCTGCTTTCGGTGAGGCATTCGGCACCCCGAAAAATGTTGCCGATAACCTGGAAGACGCCGACATGGTGTTCGATTCCGTCAAGGATGGCGAGGGCAACGATGTGGAGCTGACCGCTTCCAACTACATCCTGCTGCAAACCTCCAATGACCGCGTGCTGCGCAAGAATGCCTTTGAAAGCTACTACAAGAGCTTCCGCCAGCACATCAACACGCTGGCTGCCTCTTACTCCGGCGCTGTCAAGACCGCTACTGCCGAAGCCTCCGTCCGTCATTATGAATCTTCCCGCGCCATGTCCATGGCAGGGGAGAACGTGCCCGGCCAGGTCTATGATAACCTGGTGGCTACTGTGCGCAAGCACCTGCCGGATATGTATCGCTATGTTGCTCTGCGCAAGCGTATCCTGGGTGTGGACGAGCTGCACTACTATGATGTGTACGCCCCGCTGACCAAGGGCGTCAGCGCCCATTACACCTATGACCAGGCCAAGCAGATGGTTCTGGATGCCGTTGCACCGCTGGGCGAAGAGTACGGCACCATCGTTCGCAAGGGCTTTGCCGAGCGCTGGATCGATGTGTTCCCCAACAAGGGCAAGAGCGGCGGCGCTTACTCCGGCGGCAGCTATGATTCCAACCCCTATATCATGTGCAACTTTACCGGTACGCTGGACAGCGTTTCCACCATTGCGCATGAGATGGGCCACAGCATGCACAGCTGGTTCAGCCGCCATACCCAGCCTGCCCAGTATGCCGACTATACCCTGTTTGTCGCAGAGGTCGCTTCCACCGTCAACGAGAACCTGCTCATTGAGCACCTGCTGGCAGAAAAGAACCAGGATCCCGCAACCCGCCTGGCCCTGCTGAATCAGTACCTCGAAAATTTCAAGGGAACCGTCTACCGCCAGACGATGTTTGCCGAGTTTGAGCGCGATGCCCACGCCATGGCCGAGCGCGGCGAAGCCCTGAATCCCGCCGCTCTGAACAATCTGTACAAGAAGCTCATTGTGGACTACTTTGGACCGGAGCTGGTTGTGGATGACGAAGTACAGTACGAGTGGGCACGCATCCCGCACTTCTACCGCCCGTTCTATGTTTATAAGTATGCAACCGGCTATTCCACTGCCGTGGCATTGTCCGAGGGCATCCTGAAGAACGGCGAACCGGCTGTTAAGAAGTACCTGGAGTTCCTGCACATGGGCGGCAGCGCTTACCCGCTGGATGAGCTGCGCCATGCCGGTGTGGACCTGACCACCCCCGCCCCGGTGGATGCTGCCCTGGATAAGTTCGGTCGCATTCTGGACGAAGCCGAAGCCTGCGTGGCACAGCTGGAAGCTGCAAAATAAGCAGGGGAAAGTCCGAGGGTGTATCTGAAAAATTCGAAAATTTAGTCTGTTTCTGCAAACACAGCGGGATTTTGCGTTAAAAAGTCTTGGAATCCGCAAAGGATTCCTATGGCTCTTTGCCTTAAATTCTGCTTGCCTTTGCGAAATATCCGTCATGTTCTTTGTTTTCAGATACACCTTAAGCGCAAAATTAGAACCCACAGTGCAGAAAATCAGCATCTTGCACGATTATTTGAAATATTTTTTGTGAATACTCTTGACAGAGCGTGGTTTATCCGCTATTATAATAAATGCGTGAGTTAAGGGGTCAAGTGCGGCCAAAATGGAAGCACAACCCCCGCAAAAACTGCGCGGAATAATCAAGAAAGGAGAAAAGAAATGCCTACTTTTAACCAGCTCGTACGCAAAGGCCGTGAGGTCCTGGTAACCAAGAGCACTGCTCCTGCCCTTCAGAAGAGCTACAACTCCCAGAAGAAGCAGTACACCACCATGAACAGCCCCCAGAAGCGTGGTGTTTGCACCGCTGTTCGTACCATGACCCCCAAAAAGCCCAACTCTGCTCTGCGTAAAGTTGCCCGTGTCCGCCTGACGAATGGTATCGAGGTCACCTCCTACATTCCTGGTATCGGCCATAACCTGCAGGAGCACAGCGTTGTCCTGATCCGTGGCGGTCGTGTTAAGGACCTGCCCGGTGTCCGTTACCACATCATCCGTGGTACTCTGGATACTCAGGGTGTTGCAAACCGTAACCAGGCTCGCAGCAAATACGGCGCAAAGCGTCCCAAGGCCGGTGCCAAGAAGTAAGGAAACATCTTTTCGCCATAAAATGGTCAGCTGACCCTTTTGTGGCATAACGGGAGTTTTCTTTAACTTTCGAGTACCGATGATATCATTAATGTGAAGGAGGGAAGAAAGATGCCCAGAAGAGGTAAAATCGCAAAGCGCGAAGTTCTGGCTGATCCTATTTACAATTCCAAGCTCGTCACCCGTCTGGTCAACAGCATCATGCTGGATGGCAAGAAGGGCGTCGCTCAGAAGATCGTTTACGAAGCTTTTGAGACTGTCAAAGAGAAGACCGGCAACGATCCTCTCGAAATGTTCGAGAAGGCCATGGAAAACATCATGCCCAGCCTCGAAGTTAAGGCCCGCCGTGTCGGCGGCTCCACCTACCAGGTTCCCCTGGAGGTCAGCCCCGCTCGCCGCGAGACCCTCGGCCTGCGCTGGCTGACTCTGTACAGCCGCAGCCGTGGTGAAAAGACTATGTCCGCTCGCCTGGCCGCCGAGATCATTGACGCTACCAACAACGTTGGCGGCGCCGTCAAGAAGCGCGAAGATACCCACAAGATGGCAGAAGCCAACAAGGCTTTCGCGCATTACCGTTATTGATCTGCTTACTGAGGAGGTTTAAGCCATGGCAACGCCGAGAGACGTATCCCTGCAAATGACCCGAAATATCGGTATCATGGCCCACATCGACGCAGGCAAGACCACCACCACCGAGCGCATTCTGTACTACACCGGTATTAACCATAAGATCGGTGAAGTTCATGACGGCGCTGCTACGATGGACTGGATGGAGCAGGAACAGGAACGTGGTATTACCATCACTTCCGCTGCAACCACCTGCTACTGGAGCCACACCGAGACCCAGCACGATCCGGCTCTGTTCAAAAAGAACCGTCATCGTATCAACATCATCGACACCCCGGGCCACGTTGACTTTACTGTTGAAGTTCAGCGTTCTCTGCGTGTTCTGGACGGTTCTGTTACCGTTCTGGCCGCAAAGGGTGGCGTTGAGCCTCAGTCTGAAACCGTTTGGCGCCAGGCTGACGAGTACAAGGTTCCCCGCATGGTTTACGTCAACAAGATGGATACCATGGGTGCTGACTTCTTCCGCTGCGTACAGATGATGCATGATCGTCTGCATGCCAACGGTGTGCCTATCCAGCTGCCTGTCGGCCAGGAAGACACTTTCCGCGGCATCATCGATCTGATCGACATGAAAGCCGATATCTACTATGATGATATGGGCAATGATGTGCGCGTTGAGGAAATTCCTGAAGACCTGAAAGAACAGGCTCAGGAATATCATGACAAGCTGATCGAAGCTGTTGCTGAGACCGACGAAGAGCTGATGATGAAGTACCTGGAAGGCGAAGAGCTGACCAAGGGAGAAATCAAGGCTGCTCTGCGTAAGGCTACTATTTCCAACGAGATCGTTCCTGTTGTCTGCGGCTCTTCTTACAAGAACCGTGGCGTTCAGAAACTGTTGGATGCAATCGTTGATTATATGCCCGCTCCGACCGACGTTGCGGCCATCAAGGGCACCAACCCGGAGACTGGCGAGGAAGAAGATCGCACTTCTTCCGATGATCAGCCGTTCTCTGCACTGGCATTCAAGATTATGACTGACCCGTATGTCGGTAAGCTGTGCTTCTTCCGCGTGTACTCTGGTACCGTTGAGGCTGGCACCACTGTTTACAACTCTGTTAAGGATCAGGACGAGCGTATCGGCCGTATCCTGCAGATGCATGCAAACAACCGTAAGGATATCGACATCTGCTACGCTGGCGATATCGCCGCTGCTGTTGGTCTGAAGAACACCACCACTGGTGATACCCTGTGCGATGAGAAGCATCCCATCATCCTCGAGTCCATGAACTTCCCCGAGCCGGTTATCCGCGTTGCCATCGAGCCCAAGACCAAGGCTGGCAGCGAGAAGATGGGTATTGCCCTGTCTAAGCTGGCTGAAGAGGACCCGACTTTCCGTACCTGGACCGATGAAGAAACCGGTCAGACCATCATCGCCGGCATGGGCGAGCTCCACCTGGAAATCATCGTGGACCGTCTGCTCCGCGAGTTTAAGGTCGAAGCTAACGTTGGCGCACCTCAGGTTGCCTACCGTGAAACCATCCGCAAGGATGCTAACCAGGAAACCAAGTACGCACGTCAGTCCGGTGGTAAGGGCCAGTATGGTCACGTTAAGATCAAGATTGAGCCCAACCCGGGTAAGGGTTATGAGTTCGTCAACGGTATTGTTGGCGGCGCTATCCCGAAGGAATACATCCCCGCTGTTGACAACGGTATCCAGGGCGCGATGAAGTCCGGCATTCTGGCTGGCTATCCCGTCGTGGATGTCAAGGTCACTCTGTGGGACGGCTCCTATCATGAAGTTGACTCCTCTGAAATGGCGTTCTCCATCGCCGGCTCCATGGCATTCAAGGATGCTATGAAGAAGGCTGACCCCGTCATTATGGAGCCCATCATGAAGGTTGACGTTGTTGTTCCTGACGAGTATATGGGCAACGTCATTGGCGACTTGAACAGCCGCCGCGGCGCGATCCAGAACCAGGAATCCACCGATGGCACTGCCCGTGTCACCGCTATGGTTCCTCTGTCCGAGATGTTCGGTTACGCTACTGACCTGCGTTCCAAGACCCAGGGCCGTGGCCAGTACTCCATGGAGCCGGCTGATTACCAGCAGGTTCCCAAGAGTGTTGCAGATAAGATCATGACCGAGCGCAATAAGGGCTGATTCTGCACAAATTCGCGCAAAATACTTGATTTTTCTTGAAAAATCTAGTATGATAGCCTTACAACAGGCTATTTTATCTGTTTGAATTAAAGGAGGATACTTCCAATGGCTGAAAAGGAAAAATTTGACCGCTCTTTGGAGCATGTCAACATCGGTACCATCGGTCACGTTGACCACGGCAAGACCACTCTGACTGCCGCTATCACCAAGGTTCTGGCTCTGAAGGGCGACGCCGATTTCATGGATTACTCCAGCATCGATAAGGCTCCTGAAGAGAAGGCTCGTGGTATCACGATCAACACCGCTCACGTTGAGTACCACACCGCGAAGCGTCACTATGCCCACGTTGACTGCCCGGGCCATGCTGACTACATCAAGAACATGATCACCGGTGCTGCTCAGATGGACGGCGCTATCCTGGTTGTTGCTGCAACCGATGGCCCGATGCCGCAGACCCGTGAGCACATCCTGCTGGCTCGTCAGGTTGGCGTGCCCAAGATCGTTGTGTTCCTGAACAAGTGCGATATGGTTGACGACGAAGAGCTGCTCGACCTGGTCGAAATGGAAGTTCGCGAACTGCTGGACAGCCAGGATTTCGACGGCGACAACACCCCGATCATCCGTGGTTCCGCTCTGAAGGCTCTGGAGAGCACTTCCAAGGATCCCGATGCTCCGGAATACAAGTGCATTTGGGAGCTGATGGACGCTGTTGACAGCTACATCCCGACCCCGGACCGTGCTGCTGATAAGCCGTTCCTGATGCCCGTTGAGGACGTTATGACCATCTCCGGCCGTGGCACCGTTGCTACCGGTCGTGTTGAGCGTGGTACTGCTCATGTCGGCGATCAGATGGAAATCGTTGGTCTGAAGGAAGAGAAGCTGACCACCACCATCACTGGTCTGGAAATGTTCCGCAAGAGCCTCGAGTTCGCTCAGGCTGGCGACAACATCGGCGCTCTGCTGCGTGGTATTGACCGTGACCAGATCGAGCGTGGCCAGGTTCTGGCTGTTCCCGGTTCTGTTCATCCCCACACCACTTTCGATGGCCATGTTTACGTCCTGAAGAAGGAAGAAGGCGGCCGTCATACCCCGTTCTTCAACAACTATCGTCCTCAGTTCTACTTCCGTACCACCGACGTTACCGGCATCATCACCCTGCCCGAAGGCACTGAGATGTGCATGCCCGGCGACAACGTTGATATGCACGTTGAGCTGATCACCCCGGTTGCCATGGAAGAAGGCATGCGTTTCGCTATCCGCGAAGGCGGCCACACTGTTGGTTCCGGCGTTGTTTCCAAGATCGAGAAGTAATTTTCGGCTTGTGATATAGCTTTCAAGGCTCCTGCTGTTAAGGCAGGGGCCTTTTTGTTGTGTACGACTTATGGGACGGGGAGGGGGCAAAGGCCGGGTGTGGAAGACCAAGGAAGGCATCATGAAAACATCAGGAATTGTAGATAGGGGAGAGGACACCATTCGGAACTTTGAAAAAGTGGAGCAGGAGGGGGCACTCACACCGCCCTACCTTGGGAAGGTGTATTTCAGGTCGCGGTTAAGGGGCAAGGGTTGATCTATCCCGAAGTTTTCGGAACGGTCAGGAACGCTCTCTACAGTACAATTTATAATGGGCAATTCTCAACCTCCAATTTTCCCTTCAAGTTTCCTCCAATCTCTGCCAAATCTCTCAACAACAAGCCAAACCGAAATGGCAAAAAATGCGCGATCGCAATACCGGGTGATTGGATTAAGAGATTGCAAAGAACATTATCGGGGTAAATGTTTAATCATTTGATAAAATCAGGAATAAACCATTCAAAAATGTTAATAAATACCGCCAAAGAGTCACCGCACCGCAGCGCAAATAATGTGCGGAAAACAGGTTTCAGTTGATTCAAGGAGAAAAATTTACATAGAAACCGCTCTAATTAACTATGCAAATTCTGGCAACTGTGATATAATGTATATACTTAGATGTGTCGGAAAGGTTATCATTTGCGGGATCAAGGCATGCAGCCGGTACAACGTTTTGTCAGCCGCTGTGCCGGGGCCAAAAGCCCCAAAAGCAGGCCGCAGCCCGGCAAGGGATCGCCAGACCGAGGGAGCACAACCAGGCGTTTTGCAATCAACACCTGCAAAGTGCCGCACATCTGCCGTACCACTTTTCACACAAAAGGGGAAAGTAGTAACCACTTAAGGGAGGATAAAACTATGAAGAAAAACCTTCAGCGTTTTGGTGCATCCGTGCTGGCAGCAGCCATGGTTGCCCAAAGCGTGGCGCTTCCCGCAGCAGCCGAAACTACCAAGATTTGATTCTTCGGTAGCGCAGTCTGTTGCAGCTAGCGCAGCAAGCGCGGCCAGCGCTGTGCAGTCCCTGCCCAAGTTCACCAGCACCGCAGACCTGATCAAGCAGACAGCCCAAACGCTGGCTGCCCAGGGTGAAGTGCATGAACTGGAGCAGGACGATGCCAAGCTGGAAGCGACTGCACAGAGCAAGGCGGGCATGAGCCTTGCAGCGTTGGAAAATGCACTGGCCGATGCCATGTACGCCAACGCCGCAGCCGGCAAGATCAACACCGAAGCCTATGGCCTGAACAAGGACGAGATGGCATCGGTGATGGCTGCCACCATCAAAACGTATCATCTGTCCAGCGCCGTTACCGACCTGGGCTATGAGACGAACGCCGCAGGCGTTGTGACCGCCGTTACCTTTACCGGCAGCTCCGGCATGACCTCTGCGATGGAGTCCATGACCAACAGCGATGATGAAGTGATTGCGCAGCAGGCTGACAGCTACGCACAGGCTTACGTTGCTGAAAACTCCGATACCTTTGCGGCCAGCGCCGCTGCAGACGGCCATACCTATGGCGAGCCGAAATGGTACTGGAATGACACCAACCCGGAGGATGGCCACACCCATACCTGGAAGGAAACCCCCGATGGTTACTGGACCAAGACCGATGACAGCTGGGCTTACACCGCTGTGTATACCTGTGAAAAGGGCGATGCCTACCAGAAGGTAGAAGGCACCGTAACCAAGGATACCACCGAGGCAAAGCCCGGCGTTGCCGGCAAGACCGTTTACTCTGCCAGCGTGCCCGCTGACAAGAGCCCGCTTAAGAAGGAATACAAGGAACCCACCACCCGCACCGATGACATTGCCGCCCTGCCCTGCCAGAGCCATGCCGTGCCCAAGGATGCAGATGGCAACTTTGTTGTTTCCTTCAACTGGGAAATGAAAAAAACGCAGCAGGGCGAATTTTCCAAAGATAATGCCCAGCTGTTCTATGACAGCGAAACCGGCAAAATTTCTGCCGGCGCTCCCGTTACCATTGACTGGGAATGCACCAGCATCACCTTCAAGTGCGCTGTCTGCGGCGAAGAAATCAGCACCAAGCCGATGCAGACCATGCCGGTCAGCGTTGTGGTAGACCAGAATGACAATTCCGTCTACATCAACGTGGGCGGCACCCCGACCCTGGATACCACCTCCGGCGGCACCGGCGTTACCCTGGTGTCCGCAATGGATGGCGGCAACTGGTACGATATGCAGAACAGCCCGGTTGACGCAAGCAAGGTGAACTTCACCTATCAGAGCGGCGACAACAAGGGCAAGCCCAGCCTGCTGCTGTACGACAGCCAGAAGACTGCCGTGTATGTGGACGACCAGGGCAACCAGGTCACCAATACTTACGATATCTCGACTGCGCAGATGAACTACTACTACTTCCAGCTGTCGCAGTTCAACCAGGACGAAGCAGAGTACTTCGGCGTGGTTGCCCCGTTCTGGACCTCCAAGGGCGTTCAGAAGCAGGGCGAGGATGGCAGCATCACCGGCACCATGGGCGCAATCAAGATATTGTGCAGCATTGATCCGAACGATGATGTCCCGCCGACCACCATGGCATTCATGCTGAACATGCTGCCGCAGGCGTTCATGTCTTACGTCATGAACTATGGCGAAGCTCTGAAAGCCATCCGTAATGAAGGCTTGAAACAGGTTGCCGAGCTGGGTGACAGCGCTGACTATGTTACCAAGCTGCTGATCCTGCACGACTGGATCTCCCAGGTTGCAGAATTCGATATGGGCTCCATGGGCGATATCACCGGCGGCGGCAACAACGACCCCATCCAGACGACTGCTTTCGGTGCCCTGCTGGGCGGCGAGATCGGCGCTAAGGGCGTTGAGTATGGCTGCATCTG
This sequence comes from Subdoligranulum sp. APC924/74, assembly GCF_003324125.1. Lineage (NCBI taxonomy): Bacteria > Bacillati > Bacillota > Clostridia > Eubacteriales > Oscillospiraceae > Subdoligranulum > Subdoligranulum sp. APC924/74. Next base: position 71,488 of record NZ_PSQF01000006.1, read on the forward strand.
CCTGGGCTATGCAGCTGCATTTAACTACATGGTCCAGAATTTGCCTGACAACAAGGAAATCTATAAAAAGACCGTTGACGGCAAAGAAGTTTGGAAGACCCCCGATGAAGTAGGCAACGATGCTGTTGTTGACTTTGCCCAGATCCTGTATTACTGCGATACTTCTGATACCAGTGTTGCCGGTAATGCGTTCGGCGGCGGCATGTTCAACAACGTCCACTACTTCAACGCAGTCAAGGTCAACAAGCTGCAGGGCGACAGCAACTCTGCTACGATGACCACCGGCGAAGCCAACAAGAACTGGTACTATGTTGACGTCTGCTATGATGACGTGAACACCGAGTGCATGGCCCAGACCCGTGTTGAGAACGCAGGCGACCTGCGCCATGTCAACTTCCTGGTTTCTCCCTCCGGTCTGGAAGGCCGTTACAGCAAGTACTATGATTACATTGACTCGCTGTACGATGGCTACACCTACACCAAGAACAAGAATCCCGATGTGGATGATGACGGCAATGTTGTGTTGAACAACGGCAAGCCGCATTACTCTTACACCAAGACGGAGAACAAGAACGAGACCCGTTACACCGATACCTGCTACGAGGATACCTGGTTCACCTCTATCTGCAGCCCCATCTACTTCGACAATAATTACTTCTATTACGTTGATACCACGACCAACCAGAACCTGTATAACAACATGCGCCGCCAGCAGGCCGAGAACGGCAACAACGGCAGCTCTGGTTCCGGCAGCTCTGGTAACAACTCCCAGATGCAGCAGTTCATGAAGAAGATGCAGAACCAGGGCCCCGATACTCTGGAAGCACGTCCGCGTAAAGCGAACTACTATATCCGCAAAGCGGATTCCAGCAGCTCCGGCGGCTTCAGCATGAGCAGCTTTACCAAGACGGATGACCCGTTTGATATCGTCCTGATGTACTACAACGATCTGAAGAAAACCAGCAGCAACTTCAATGATGACGACAGCAATGCCGAGGTTCTGGCCAAAGCTGGCACCATCTATAAGATCGATAGCAGTGCAGCGGATTCTAACCTGAACACCGAGTGCCTGGCAGACGCTGCTGCAAAGCGGATCTACCCCGCACTGGTACACTCTACCGCACTGTATGATGGCAAGCTGTACTTCAACGTCAACAACGCCATCTACCGTATGGACCCGACCACCGGCGCAGTGGAAGAAGTGAAGGAATACAACACCGTCTATGGCGGCATTAAGCTGACCAAGGATAAGGACGGCAACATGGTTCCCGATACCCACTTTCCCGGCATGAGCATGGTTATCATGGACAGCCCCCAGAATACCGACAGTGTGCAGTATCTGAAGACCTTCATGAACCATCCTCTGGCGGGCCTGACCCTGCGTGACAGCTACAGCTTTACTACCACCACCCAGCAGGGCCAGACTGTGATCACCGGCATCAAAACCACCGAGGATCAGCTGATCGTTTCTGTCGGCACCAACCTGTCCAACACTTACAAGAGCCTGGACGAGCTGGGTTCCGATGGCAAGCCGGTTGTTAAGACCGATGCCGCCGGCACTCCTTATGCTGAACGCAAGAGCTACCAGACCGAGTCCTGGAACTACAACCCGAGTTACAACCAGAACATGAGCAGCTCTGACGAGAAGAACAAGAACGAAGAGTTCATGTGGTGCGCTAACCTGGTTGAAACCATGCCGATGTCCGACATGGTCAGCGACCTGAGCAGCGGCGCAACCACCGATGTTTCCGTTGAAGCATGGTGTGATACCCCCGCTTACACCCAGGCCCGCACCAACAAGTACGGCCTGACCAAGGGTGAAAAGAAGTACGCTGACGGCGCACTGCCCAAGGGCCATACCTGGAAGCTGGACGAGCTGGAAACCAAGTCCGTTGGCAACAATGTGTACCTGTGCTCTGATTGCCATACCGCAACCGAAAGCACCCCCCACACCGTTACCCTGCCCGATGCAGTTGAAGGCGTTACCCTGACCCTGGGCACCACCAGCAACACCTACATCAAGGACGATACCGTTACCCTGACCGTAGAAAAGAAAGGCACCGATATCGTTACCGTTACCGCAAAGAACGGCGATACCGATGTTGCTCTGACTGAAGTTCAGGAAGCAGCGCAGGACGAAGCCGCAGCCCAGGCTACCACCGAAAAGGCTAAGACGGTTTACACCTTCACCATGCCGGACGGCGATGTGACCATCAGCGTTACCAAAGACGCTAAGACCTATGAGGTCAATGTTGCTCCCCTGACCAATGGTGAGATCACTGCTTCCGCTAAAGAAGCAGCTGAGAAGGAAACCGTAACCCTGACTGCTAAGCCCGCAACCGGCTATGCCCTGAAGGCTGGCAGCGTGAAGGTTACCTACAAAGACGCTGACAACACCGAGAAGCCCGTTGAAGTGAAGGCTGATACCGAAAAAGCCAACACCTACACCTTTGCAATGCCTGCTTACCCTGTCAACGTCAGCGCAGAGTTTGTTAAGGAATACAAGGTTACCGCAGCTCCTGCTGATAACGGCACTGTTACCGTAGACCCGACCGCAGCTGTTGAGGGCACCGACGTTACCGTTACCGTTAAGGCAGCTGATAACTACCAGCTCAAGGCTGACAGCCTGACCTACAGCTACAAGAGCGGCGAAGATACCAAGACCGAAAAGCTGACCCCGAACGCAGAAGGCAAGGCTACCTTTAAGATGCCCGCAGCTGATGTCAAAGTCACTGCAGAGTATGTCGAAAAGAAACCGGAAGCCTACACTGTGACAGTGAACAAAGCTACCAACGGCACTGTAACCGCTGATAAGGAAACCGCCGCAGCAGGTGATACCGTTACCCTGACTGTTGAGGCAGACGAGACTATGTACTCTCAGGCTGTGCTGGCTGAGGACGGCCTGAAAGTTGCTGACAGCAAGGGTGCTGCAGTTGCATGCACCGCTGGTGCTGACGGCACTTACACCTTCACCATGCCTGCCGACAACGTAACTGTCACCGCAACGTTTGAAATCGTTGCATATGGTGTTGAGGTTGCACCGACTGAACATGGTTCTGTTACCTTTGAGGGCGGCAAGAAGTACTTCAAGGTTGGCGAGAATGTTACTGCTACCTTTACCGCAGAGGCTGGATATGAGCTGGCTAGTGCTTCTTATCAGGAAGGCAACAAACCTACAGACATTACAGCCAAGGTTAAGGAAGCTAGCAACACTTACACCTTCACTATGCCTGAAAACTATGTGAAGATCGAAGCAACCTTCACTGCTGTTCAGCCTACTGAACCTACTGAGCCCACCGAACCCACCACTCCGGATGAGAACGGCGGCGACAACACCGAAACCGAGGCTCTTGAGGCCGAGGAGCGCACCGCTCATGGTGCCGCTGAAAAGACCACCATTACCGCAATGGCTGTCTTTACCTGCACCGATAAGAACTGCGCAAGCGCACAGTTCGTGGATGCAACGGTAAAGCAGACCAGCGGCGTTACCACCGCTGCTGTCAACTTCAACGGCAAGGACTACACCGCCAAGTTCGGCGAGAAGAACGGCTGGGTTGAAGAAAACGGCAAGAAGTACTGGTACGAAAAGGGCGTGAAGCAGGGTACCACCGGCCGCGGCAAAGAGATCTATGATCCCGATTCCGACGCTTGGTACTGGCTGGATGCTGTCCAGGGCGGCGCAATGACCGTCAACAAGGACGTTTACCAGGAATCCGCCGCCGGCCAGTGGGCTGATAAGCCCGATGGCACCGGCAAGTGGGTCCGTTACGATGAGAACGGCCACATGGTCAAGGGCTGGCAGACGACCGATAAGGGCACCTACTACTTTGACCTGATCACCGGCGCTATGGCTAAGGGCGCAGGCGATATTGACGGTGTACCTTGCGCATTTGACGAGTACACCGGTATCGCTCTGGACGGCCAGTGGCTGACCATCAAAGGCGCTGACTTCTGGTACGAAAAGGGCGTTCGCCAGGGCCTGGATGGCCGCGGCAAGGAAATCTACGACCCGGCTTCCGACGCTTGGTACTGGCTGGATGCCGTTGACCAGGGCAAGAAAGCCACCAGCAAGGATGTCTATCAGGAATCCGAAGCTGGCCAGTGGGCTGACCGCGCCGATGGTACCGGCAAGTGGGTCCGTTACGATGCACAGGGCCACATGATCAAGGGCTGGAGCGCTGACAAGCGTTACTATTTCGACCCGATCTATGGCACCATGGCTAAGGGCGATGCAGTCATCGATGGCCGCACTTATCATTTCGATAAGAACACCGGCGTTCTGCAGTAATCCCACAGCCTGAACAATGAGCTGTAACCCAGCCCATTAACCCCTAAATAGAAATGCCGCAGCAGATGTAACAGTCTGCTGCGGCATTTTTGTATTTGTGGGCATAGGTTCGGTGAAATATTTGCCAGGCCAGTAGGGCAGGGGACCCCACCCTGCCGAAATACTGGGAACAATACACAATTTAAAAATTGCAATATACCTTGCTATGCCGTAGGGGGCGGCGTCCCCGACGCTCCGGAGGAGCGTATAAATTACAGGCCTTTTGTTGGTAACTGTACGGTAGGGCGGCCAGCCCATTGGCCGCCGGATGAGCCCAGTCACAAATCTCATTTATCAGGCTCTGCGCGAGGAACCACCCCTCACCGGCTTTCGCCGGAGCTCCCCTCTAAGGGGAGCCAGTATCTTACCTTATGATTGCGGTGGCTCCCCTGGAGGGGAGCTGGACGCGAAGCGGCCTGAGGGGTGGTTCCTTGCCGCAAACCTAAAGCAATCGAATCCAACGCCTTGGAACAGTCACTGCGCCCGCAGGCACCTTGCCCTGCCACAAATCCCATCACGACCAATCGGACAAGGCCTCGGAACGGTCAAGACCGTTCCCTACAGAACAAATTATAATGGGCAGCACACCCTTAAACAATCAGTAGGGCGGGGTGACCCCACCCCGCCGAAAGCTAGAAATAGTACACGATTAAAAAATCGCAATTTACCTTACCCACATAATAAAGGCAACACACAAAAACATGGCGAACACATCAGGCCGGTGCAAGGGCAAAACCTACTAAAAAACTGCGGCTAAATTTGGCAAATATGACGCGCGAAGTATAATTTTTGGAGGATATCACAAGCAGAACAAACAAACTTTGTCAGTTCAAACAACAAAAAAGCAACAAACTGGCATGGATGCCAAAGAATGCGGCCGCGAATTGTGAAAGATTTTAATACATTTTCTTCATTTCTTCCTTACCTGTTATCATTTGAATTTGCAATCGAAATATGGAACTTGTATAATAGAATAAAAGAAAAGTGCAAACTAAATGGGTGAAGAGGATTTGGTGCAATGGATGATAAAAATAGATTCAGCATTCTGCTGGAGCATTTGCTAGAAGTTGCGGAGGTCAAGAACTATACCCTGGCCAAGCGCCTGCAATACGATGTTTCCTATATCAGAAAATGGGTCAGCGGCCGCATGCTGCCTGCCAAAAAGACTGAAAAGCGCGTGATGGAGGGCATCAGTGCCTGCGTGGTGGATGAAGCCACCGATGATGGCCGTGACCTGCTGCTGCGGGAATACAGCGTTAGCATCCCCAGTGACCTGAAAGCCGCCATTTATGATAACCTGATTGCTGAATATGATTATTTGCAAGAGGAGCTGGACAGCGGCGAGGCGCGCATTGGCCCCTATACAGACTTTTGGGCCGAGCTGAACATGCTGCAATACCTGACCAAAATGGCGCACCCCGTGCTGCGCCGCGTCAGCCAGCTGGACATTGTGGCTGTGATGGACCTGATGGAAATGGCGCGCGAATACCGCCTGAAAGTTGCCAACCTGCAAAACGGCCAGCTGGTGGACCAGCGCAGCTATGATAACGTCTATTTCAAGCTGATGATCGATATCAGCCGCGAAAAATGGGACCCCATCTATGATGCCGCGCTCATTATTAACGTGTTGACCAACTTCAGCCATATTCATTTCAAGCTGTTTGGCAGCACCGCGGCTGCCGGGCGCGCGGTGTTTGTGGTCAAGGGCGATTTTGCCATTACCGGCCTGCTGGTCAGCCACAGCCGCTGCGCTGCCGTTACCGCCACCGAGGACCCGCAGAACTGCGAAAGCCTGTATGATAACTTCTCCAAGCTCTGCGTGCGGGATGACCAGCTTTTCCGCGATACCAGCATGCGCCAGCTGATCAGCCAGTACGACTATATGCACACGCTGCTGGCCTCCAATCTGCGGTGGATGTTCGGCCACCTGAATGAGCTTCTGCTGCCGGATGACTTGTTTGAAGAGATCCTGACCGCCCACGAGGCCGAACTGAAAGATTTTTTGGGTGCTACCCCTGCGGAGCTGCGTAGCGTACACAACCTTGCCAAAGGTGTGGTGGAGGAAACAAACATCCGCATCCTGATTTATGAAGCTGCATTTTCCTCCATGGCGGTTTCCGGCGAGCTGGACTTTTTCAGTTACAAGGTCAGCCTTACCCCGGATCAGCGCAGCCGGTGCATCAGCTATGTGCTGCAGCTTTGCAAGCAGCGTGAAAAACTTGAATTCCGCTTGATCAGCGGCCGCATTGTGAACGATTTCCAGTATGTGGCAGACCCCAATATGTTTCTTTCTGGCGCTGCATCGTATCTTCGGCTGGATAACAACTGCCCCGTCAACCGGATTGCAATGGTCAACAACAGTGTGATGGAAGACCGCCTGAGTGAATATTTTGATCAAGTCTGGAATTTGGATGACCAGAACGTGACAAAAGAGCGCAACGCCATTGCGGAGCACATCCATCATGTCCTGCAGGGAATCCATCTGATTACCCGCGCCAAAAGTGATGAAATGGAAGAACTGCAAGAGAGCTGGATGAACAAAATCTAAAAATACAACATACATACGCATAAACATAAAGCCCTGGCTGCTGCGGTAGCTGGGGCTTTTGTTGCACCGAGGAAAATGAAATTGCAAGAAAACTCCATGCCAAAGCGTGAAAATCCATGTGAAAAAAGTGAATCATGCGGAATCAATTTCTGGAAATTTGTGCCATGGGATTCTCGTGCTTTCCGTAAACAGGAATGGTATACTATGTTCAGCACCGAAGATAATTATAGCATTATGGTTCGGCGACGCTGTGCAACGATGTGCACAGCAGGGGAAAGCGCCATAAAGGTTTGGCGTGATTTGATTTGGATAATTTAATTCCCTGTAACTATAAGGGAAAGACATTTGGAGGAAATTGCAATGAATGAAAACGCGATGTTGACTGGCAAGCCCAGCATTGACCGCCCCTGGATGAAGTTCTATCCAGATGTTCTGCGCGGTATCCAGGTTCCGGCCTGCACCGTGGAGCAGTACCTCTCCGTGCGCGCTGCAGACCCTAACGTGGTTGCCATGCACTACTATGGCGTGGATATCACCTGGGGTACCGTGTTCCGTAAGGTAGACGCCACCGCCCGCGCTCTGCAGGTGCTTGGCATCAAGCAGGGGGACCAGATCCCCGTGTTCCTGCGTTCTGTGCCGGAATTCATTTATCTGCTGCTGGCAGCCGAGCGCATCGGCGCTTCGCTGCTGTGCCGTGACAACACCCTGGAAGAAAACATTGAAGCTGTTCAGAAAGCCAATGCCAAGGTGATTTTTGTTCACGACTTCTTCTCCAAGGCCGAAATCGAAGCCTACCGTGAGCAGACCAACGTGAATACCTATGTTATCGTTCCCGCTCTGGAAAGCGGCGACCGCGCCGCTATGCCGGTTTACCTGCAGCATTCCCTGGATGCCCTGTATCCGGATGTTCCCGCCCGTGGCTCTGATACCATGATGTGGGCTGATTTCTGTAACATGGGCCAGCGTTTTCGCGGCTTTGTGCCCGCTCCTGTCAACATTGACCGCCCGCTGCTGCGCGCCTATACCAGCGGTTCCACCGGCCCTTCCAAGCAGGTCATCCATTCTGCACACAGCATCATCGGCGTGCTGGCCCAGATGAACTTTTATGGCTCTTCGGATAAATTCCGCCCCACCTGGCTGCTGACCATCCTGCCCCCGGCTCTGATCGCTGTTGTGGTTTCCATGATGCTGCTGCCCCTGGCCGGCGGTATGCTGCTCATTCTGGATCCGTTTGTGGATGTGTACGATGTTGACCTGGAAATGATGCGCTACCGCCCCAACAACTGGCCCCTGATCCCCATGTTTGTGGAGGTTATCCGCCGCAGCAAGCGTCTTCCGGCTGACTATGATATGTCCCACATGCTGGCCATCGGCGCCGGCTGCGAGGCATTCAACAACAAGCAGCTGCGCAATGTTGAGGAGTTCCTCAAGCAGCATAACTGCAACCTGCGCTTTACTGCCGGCTACGGCAGCAGCGAGGCCGGCTCCAACGCCACTCTGCCCATGGCTCCGTTCCCGGTGCGTGACGGCAACGTTGGTGTGCCGATGATCCACAGCGTCATCAGCATCTTCAAGCCCGGCACCCAGGAAGAGCTGACCTACAATACCCCCGGTGAGATCTGCATGACGGGCCCCGGCGTGATGCTGGGCTATGACCGCCCCGAAGCAACCGCCAAGGCACTGCAGGTCCACGCAGACGGCAAGACCTGGCTGCACACCGGCGATATTGGCTATATGTCCGAGGACGGTGTGCTCTACACGATGACCCGCGGCGCATCCCCGCGCTTTGGCGGCGGCGACCTGATGGTGCAGCCGCTGGAGAACATCGTGGCCGATGCCGACATCAAGGGCATCAAGGACGAGTTCTTTGTTATCGTGCCGGATGATGAGCACGAGGGCTGCTTCCTGCCGTACCTGTACGTCCAGCTCAAAGATGGCTACACCTTGGACGATGTGCGCGATAAGATCAATGCCTGCCTGCCGGAACGTTACATGCGTCCGGTGGAGATTTTCACCGTACCGGAACGCCCGTTCTTCCACTTCAAGACCAACCGTATTGGCCTGAGCAAAGAAATCATCGCCAAGCGCAACCAGCAGAAAGAGAAAGCCAAGCGCAACAGCTTTGCCGATGGCTGCATTGCCTGATGACTTTGGCGTGATAAAATCATGATAATGTAACGGCATGTGCCCACCTTATGATAGAGATAAGGGGGCACATGCCTTTTGTTTTGGGGTGGGGGAGCGGATGAAGATGAACGGTACGCGCGGTTGGGGGATAGGGGAGAAGGGCAATCGGATTCCGGTGCGGGGGAGATACTTGTGAAGTTGTAAAGGCAATACCGCATAATTCTAAGTGCCGATACGGCGAGCGAGGTGCGGCAGCTGCTAAGCCAAAAGCGCAGATAATACTGGATGCTGCAAAGGTGAGCGCCGCCAGTGGCGGAAACAGCGAACCGAAGCAGGGGCAGCGGTCGCAGAGTGCGAGGGGCTTTTGCCCCCGAAGCACGATGCGGGTACCGCAACCCGACATTATCGAGCATTTTGACAACGCAGATGCCGTGCCGCAGCCGCCGGAGCGGTGCTTAAGCCGTCAGGCGGGAATTGTGCGGTGTTGCCTAAAATAAAACTTTGAAATCCATCCGCGGATGAAAAGCACGATAGGGCACTGTATCATTAGCCACATGCTGAAAAAATGCTGTAGGGAACGGGATTGACCGTTCCGCAGCCTTATAAAACGTCAACCTTTTACGGGGAAAAGAAAAATATCGCTACTCTTTTTTGAAAAAATCACAAAGGAAATTTTGTGTTTTTCTTTTGGAAAGAGGAATTTCGGATGAAAAAGGGGAGTTCGGGAAACAAAAACAGGAAAAACTTTGTAAGACATGGGAAATAAATGACGATGAAGCGAACTGTATTTTGACGAAACTAAAAAGGCATAAAATAATAAAAAAACTTTCAAAAAGTGTTGACAAAAGGGGGATACTTGGTTATAATAATATTCGTCGCCGGTGAGGCGGCCAAACAAAATAAGCGGATGTGGCGGAACTGGCAGACGCGCTAGATTCAGGTTCTAGTTCCCTTAAAAGAGTGTGGGTTCAAATCCCTTCATCCGCACCAAACGAGAGCAAAACGAACACAAGACAACCGTTAAAATGGTCGGTAATGTGTTCGTTTTGTTTTGTTCTATTCCCTCACTGACTCATTGACAACAAAAAGAGGGGCAATCGCAACAGGTGGAAAAGCTGCGATTGCCCCTCTTTTTTTGTTGTATAAATTGTGAAATTTTTGCGTTAGAATATACCGTTTCCACGCCAAATTCTACCATATTCCTTACAAACCCGTGAGGATTTGATAGAATACGACGTAAAGGAGATAGGTTCTATGATTAGAATTTTACTGTCCACCCGCCTTGGCGAAAGGAAGTGGACGCAAGCGGATCTCGTCCGGGAGACAGGAATCAGGGCTTCTACTATCAACGACCTGTACCACGAAATGACGGACCGAGTCAGTCTGGAGCAGCTCGACCAGATATGCAAAGCGCTGGACTGTGACATCAACGAGATTCTTGTGCGCGAGGAAAAGATAGACGAACGCACACGGCAGCGAATGGGCCCCGCCCCGGAGCGCCGCAAATAACCCTATCCCTTGCCCGGACTGCCATGCGGTTCGGGCTTTTCCTTTACACCTCGGTTCCGTCTGAGAAGCGGAATTTCAGTACCAGTTCTGCGCCGAGAGCGGATGCGATGCTTTCTAATTCCTCGTACTTGAACTTTCCTGTTTTCACACGCTGGTTGAATGCCTGCGGTGTCGTGCCTATCTTGCGGGCAAGCTCAGCCTCTGACATTTTGGCTACCGCCTCGCCCATTCTGATTTTTGTGGAGAAATCCATAGTTATCACCTCGCTATCATTATATAGGAAAACCTTTACCGCGTCAAGGAAAATATTTAAAAATAAAGGAAAATCTTAAAGAAAACCCTTGACAATATAAAGGAAATCCTGTATAATAAAGATGTTGAAAGGAGGTGAGACAACATGGACAAGCCCGAAACAAAAGAAGCCCTGAAAAAGCTTCTGGAAATCTTGGTCGAACATCCCGAACTGGCAGAACGGATCACGATCACGATTAAGCCCAGCAAGCTGATTCAGGGCAAGCCCACGGAACAGTAATTCCGTAGAAGAGGGGCGGCGGATGGAGCCGCCGCCCCCACTTCTTTGATTATACACACGGATAGCCGATAAAGCAAGGAGAAAATGATATGAATAAGATTCGCAGAAAAAATTTGCAGGCCATCATTGACCGGCTGGAGGACATCAAGGCCGACCTCGAAGAAATCACCTGCGAGGAAGAAGAATACCGCGACAATATCCCCGAAAACCTCCAGAGCAGCGAAAAGTACGAACGCGCTGATGAAGCGTGTGACAATCTGAACGATGCCGCCGACACGCTCAACGAGGTAATCGACAGCATCACGACCGCAATGGAATAAAAAAGAGTGGCCGCCCCGCTAAGAACGCCACTCCGCACCGCAAATCAATAACGGCGAGCCGGGAGCATTACCCCGGCCGCCCTCTATTTTATCAGAGTAAGGCAGAAAAGACAAGAGGGAAACAAAATGAAGTACATCGATATCAACCAGAAATTCACCGCTAAAGCCGCCGAGTATATCGCCAAGGGCTACACCATCAACACCGCCACGATGAGCGGCAGTCAGGGCGAGGTTGCCCATGTTGATTTGACGGACGGCAAGCAGGTTGTCCGCGTCCTGCTGGACAGCTTCACCGAGTACGACAGCTTCAACAGCCTGTCCGGTCTGGAAATCGTTGTCGGCACTCCCGCAGATAAGGTCGTTCCCTACGACACCGTCCGCTACAATACTATCTGGAACAACCGACTTGAGGTCATCGAGAGTGAGCGCTTCTACGAAATCGGCTCCAGCAAGCGCCGCGGTAACACATTCTACGGCACGAAAGCAGAGGCAGAACAGGCCGAAGCTCTCAGCGTGGAACGCTACAAGGCAAAGAGCAAGACCAGCCCCTACATCGATCTGACTGACCGCTACCTCCCTCTGGCGGTCAGCATCGTCAAAAAGCGCACAGGCTGCACCCGCGTCCAGAAAGCCAATGTCCGCATCCACAAGGACAGCAAGGGCTATATCGTCAGCTATCGCAATGAACTTTACCGTCTGCACTAAGGGACGCCATCTACTGATTATCGGAGGAAACCGCAATGACGCTGACCGACTTTTTACAGCCCATCGACCTCGACACCCACATCCGCATGGCCGAGGCAGACGCCGACCTCATCTACTTCGGCCCGGCGGGCGACCTGCCCCTGCCTGTCATGCAGCAGTACGAGGTCGCTGATTGCTGGTCGGAAACCTACCACTACATCGGCGGCATCTGCGGTATCTCCATCATCGTCACAAAAATCAAGGAGGCCTGATACCATGAAATTCACCAACGCCGAGCTCACCGCCCGCATGATTTTTGACCAGAAAAACGGCTGGCCGTTCTGCCCGCGCTGCGGCAAGCCGCTCAAGATCGACCCACAGACCCAGCGGGCCGCCTCCTCAAACGCATTGTCCAGAGAGGTAAGCGGTCTATATATCTGCGATGACTGCGGCTCTGACGAGGCTCTCCGCGCGTTTGCGGGCCTGCCCCTACCGCTGGAAGAGTGGGAGCAGACAAGCCTAATCAATAGCATGTACAAATAAACCACAAAAAGCCCCCCGGCGGGCTACCTGTTGCGGTAGTCAGCGGGGGGGCTCATTTTAATTATAGGGGTTCTGTTTGGGCTCTTCGTAGGTCATCGCCTGCGGGCTGTCGCCGATGCCCGCCGTGGTCGGGTCGGTCACAATGCCGAGGATCGACAGCACGGCAAACACCGCATTGACAACGGCAAGCAGTTTGTTGCCAAGATCACCGAGGTCGAGTGTGTAGCCGAACACGGCAGCCACGACCTGCACCAGCAGCAGTACAGCCGGGATCAGAGCCAGCCAAAACGCCTTGTTTTTGATACGGACGCGCCAGTTGATATTCATGTATATTCCTCCTTTGTGGAATGGTGCGCAGGGCAGCCCGGCCCATGCTCCAGAATCTGAATTCTGGTCTCATGGTCGTGCAGCTGGTTGTCCTGCATTTCTTCATGTTCCCACAGCCGCCTGTGGGATGCGTGGTTGCTCTCCGACACACCCGTCAGCCTTTCGTCCAAGGTGTCGAATTTGTCGTTGAGCTTGGTCAAGGTGGTGTTCAGTCGAATCATAGGCGCGGTCACAGTGCCAAGCAAACCCAGCAGCACAACGATCACGCCCACAACGCCCCATTCGGTCATTGCCTCCACCTCCCAACTATGCAGCGGTCTTGTACTCGATGGCAGCCTTTTTGCACAGGGTGGTGACATGCTCGGCATCGCCCGCGCTGATCTGACCAATTTCGATGTACTGCGCCGTCTTGGCGGCATCAATGTACCTGCTGCGGTAGTAGCCAGGGGCAACGAGGTCAAGCTGCTGGGCCAGATTGTACACCGCCATGGCCTGCACATTGCTGGCGTAGTCGATGACGATCTTTGTCAGGCCGCGGCTGTCGGTGGTCTGGTCACGCAGCCCGGCGCCAGCCTTGGCATCGTCCACACTAATCCAGCCAGTGACCTTGCCGTACTTGCCCACATTGCTGGTGCTGTTGGTAATGCGCACACGGCCATTGACCACCTCGGTGCCCCACAGGTAATAGGTGCCCGTGCGCCAATGATACCTTCACACTGAAGAACGTGCCTGCGGGCCAGACTGTCACGGTCTACACCAAATCCGGCAGCGAGTATAACAAGATCGGAGAGGCGGTTGCAGAAAGCGGCACTGTCACTATCACCGGCCTTAACTTTGGCACGCAAGAAGCCGGACGTATTTACTACACCACCACCGCCACAGGTTCCGCAGAAAGCATCAAGCTGAGCGCGAGCTTTGAGGCGGAAAATGCCGCAAAATCTGAGGCGGCAAAGGATGTTACAGCGAAAGCTTATTCACAGCCTGGCTCGCTTAGCTCTTCCAACGGTGGCGACATCTATATTTCTCTTACGGTGAAAGGCCTGAGTGAAGGCGATGTGGTCTACGTTTACGAGAACGACTCTGGTGAATACACCAAAGCCTCTCTCCCGGTGGCTGCTGGCGAAACCTCGGTAATTATCCGTGGCATTCGAGTCCCGCGTGCGGGCAGTGAACTCACCCTGCAAGTAAAACGCGTCAGTAAGCTGATCTCTGATAAGTATACTGTCGAAATCCCCGCATTCCCGGAACCGACCGCTTTCTTGAACTTGGTGGCGACCAATGCAAAGGGTGAGAAACTGACCGGCGTTACTTATGGCGTTTACAACAGCAACAACGAAAAGGTCTATACTGTGACTACCGGCGAACCTGCTAAGGTTGTATTGGGGACGTACACCATTAAGTGCGAAAATGTTCCTGCAGGCTACCTGATCAACGACACGGTTGTGAAGCGCCTGGTCGTGACCGAAGGCCAGACCTACGATGTGAATGTTACCCTGCAGAGCGGTTCTGTTGAGCCAATCGTTACATCTGTTACGGTATCGCCCGCTACTGCATCTGTGGAGAAGGGCGCAACCAAGCAGTTTGCAGCTATGGTCAACGGCGAGAATATCACCGACCATTCTGTGACCTGGAGCGTGGACGGCGCGGTCTCTGAGGCGACTGAGATCGACGAGACCGGCCTGCTGACCGTTGCGGAGGACGAGACCGCAGAGCAGCTGACCGTTGTTGCGACCTCGGTTCAGGATCCGAAGGTTTCCGGCAGCGCTGCCGTGACCGTCACCGAGCCTGTGGGCGAGCTGGAACTGGTGTCCCAGAATGCGACCATCGTTGGCTACAACGGCAAAAAACTGGGCACTGCCCAGGGCCCCGAAAAGCTGTTTGACGGCGACAAGGAAAACCCCGATACCGGCAAATGGTGCGAGGATGGCAGCAACCTGTGGGTCGCCTTTGACATTGGCGAAGAACGCAACGTCCGGCAGCTGGTCGTCTCCCACGTCGGCGTGGCGGAAACGCCGACGGCCGGCAACGGCAGCATGAACACTGCCAATTACGAGTTCTATGTGCTGAACGAAGAAAAGGTCAACGTGGACGAACTGCTGGCCATGGAGGCCGAGGAACGGAACGCTGTGCTGGCAGACGCTGCGAACTGGACAGAGTGTGCCAAGACCACCGATAACGCGGCCGATGTTACCACCAATGATCTGGGCGATGCGACCGGACGGATCTTCAAGCTGAATGTCAGCCGTACCGATACCACCGGTTGGGCTGCCTGCGTCCGCATCTACGAGGCCGAACTGTACGCTACGGCCAAGCCCACCGAGCCTGTTGTGGACAAGACCATTCTGAATCAGCTGATCGAGCAGGCTTCCGCCCGGGTGGAAGACGATTACACGACCACCAGCTGGGCAGCGTTTGCAACTGCGCTGGCCGAAGCGCAGAGCATCTCTGCCGCTGAGGATGCAAACCAGGTGACTGTCAACCATGCAGCTGACGCTCTGCAGGACGCCATGGAAAGCCTTGCGAAGCGTGCTGACAACTCGAACCTGGTCGCGGCCATCAACAGCATCAAGGAACTGGATGAAAGCAGGTATCAGCCTGATTCTTGGGCTGCCCTTGCCCAGGCTTTGGCAGAAGCTGAGAAGGTCGCCGCCAACCGTGATGCAACCGCCGATGAGATCGAAGCTGCTTATACAAAGCTGGAAGCTGCTTACAAGGCACTGGCGCTCC
Organism: Subdoligranulum sp. APC924/74; assembly: GCF_003324125.1. Taxonomy (NCBI): domain Bacteria; kingdom Bacillati; phylum Bacillota; class Clostridia; order Eubacteriales; family Oscillospiraceae; genus Subdoligranulum; species Subdoligranulum sp. APC924/74. The sequence goes on from NZ_PSQF01000006.1 coordinate 87,132, forward strand.
GAGCAGATATGACTGCAATTGATGATATGATCTCCAAAGTGGAGGCCATGGATGCGAACGCTCATACTGCAAAATCCTGGAAATTGGTTGCCGATGCATTGGAGGCCGCAAAGACGGTCGCCGCCAATGAAAACGCTACCCAGGAGGCTGTAGATGCAGCAGCACGGACGTTGCAGGCCGCAGCGGCGGCATTGGTAAAGGCTGGCGATGCCACCGAGTTGAATGCTTTGGTTGAAGAAACCAAGCAACTTGACCTGAGCAAGTATACTGTGGAGAGCGCGGACGCTATCCGCCAGGCAATTTCTGATGCGGAAGCTGCTATCGCAGGCCGCGCAAGTGCTGAAGACTTGAAAGCCGCCCTTGATGCAGTGCGGAATGCTGTAAATACTGCCCAGACCAAACCTGCGGCACCGGTACAGAAACCTGCTGATACTGTGAAGCCGGTACAGAAACCTGCTGATACTGTGAAGGATGAACATCCCGATATTGCGGGAGGAATTGCAAACGGCACTTGGGGTGCTGCGCCTACTGCAAAGCCGAATGACGGCAGTGCAGCGGCATCTGGCAGCGGAGCAACAAGCGCGATTCCTCAGACGAGCGATAACTTCCCTTATGAAGTGCTGTCGATTCTGGCTTGCTTGGCCGTGGGTGGCTTTATCGTTGCACTCTACCTGAAAAAACGCAGTGGCAATCGCTGATGTCTACGAGATGAACGTAAACTCCTAATTCTAAAACACATTATGCGCTTGATCGCAATCGACAGATTGACCAAAACTATAAGATTTAATCATATTACTGGCATATCTATCACTGTGTTTGGCAGTCAATCGGAAGGGGAATGAGGCAAGTCCTCGGTGTTGGTTGATGATTAAGGTATAACTGCAAAAGTGCCTCTTGCGGGCTTCGAACCGCAAGGGGCACTTTTGTGTCTACAGGCATGGAGGAAGACCAACAACTCGGAATTCTTGTCAAACAAAATATTGTTGTAGACAGAGGAACGAATGGTGCGCTCAATGTGTTGGTGGACTATAATCCACAGTGCGAAATAATTTTAATCAACATATAGGACCAGAAAAAGCCAATGAAGCGGGGATTTTTTGCTTTTCCCGGCAGTTTTCATTTTGTTTTCAAGTTTCCCATTTTATACCTATTTACAATAAGGAGGATTTTCACTATGAGCATCATTATCGGCATTGACCACGGCTACTATGCTATCAAAACAGCCCACTGCTCGTTCCCGGCAGGGCTGACAAGCTACGGAGAACACGAACCCTACACCCGCCAAGGACTCTTAGAGTTTGGCGGGTGCTTTTTTGTTTGTGGCTCTGGGCGGCAGCCTATCCAGCGGGACAAGACCATAAATGACAACTACTACCTGCTGACGCTGGCAGCAATTGCAAAAGAAATCCGGCAGCGCGGCTTGCCGCCCGAATGCTCGGTGCGCATTGCGGCGGGTCTGCCACTGACCAGTTTCGGGCGCGACAAACCCAGGTTCAGAGATTATCTGCTGCGGAGCAACCAGCCCGTGAATTTCAAATTCGAGGGCGTGGAGTACAGCATCACCACCGAAGAAGTTGCCATTTTTCCGCAGGGCTACGCCGCCCTCATGACCGAAACCGGGCTTTTGCAGGACGAACCGTCCATGCTCCTTATGGATTTGGGCGGCTGGACGGTGGACCTTATGCGCATCGACAACGCAATCCCTGCGGCTGATACCGCGCACAGCTTGGAACTCGGCATGATTCGCTGCGTGGATGATATTCGGGAGCAGGTGCGACGGGAAACCGGATTGTCACTCACGGATGCCCAGATCGAAAATATGCTGGCAGGTCAGCCCTGCACGGTCAGAGATACGGTGCGCGACATTGTGAACCGGCAGGGTCGCAAGTACACAGAACATCTGCTGTCAGCGGTTATGGAGGCCGGCTTTGATTTGCGCGCTATCCCCGCCGTGCTATTGGGCGGCGGTGCCTCGGTGGTGAGCCGCCACCTCAGCCCCAAGGACGGCCTTTGCAAGACGATTTTTCTGCTGGACGATAAGGTGAACGCTGGCGGGTTCGAGCGCGCGTTGGCCGCCGTGTCGCGCCGTAAAAGCGAGGCATGAAACGCCCACAGTACGTTTTTCGTCCGAACCTTAGCGACCCGCAGCACCGCCGCGCATGGGCGTTGCTGCAGCAAGTGCCTTCAGCCAAACGCAAGGAGTTTCTGGTGCAAGCCATTCTTGCAACGGAGCAGACAGATAGGCTGGAGAAAAGCATCCGCAAGGTGGTGCGGGAGGAGTTGCAGGCAGTCAACATAACCGGCGCTGTTCCAAGCCCACTGTCAGAGAATGCTATACCAGACTCTGCGCTCGATTTCCTGAATTCACTGTAGGGGGTGATTCCAATGTTTTAATAATAGGTAGAAAAGCAGAAGGAAAAAGGAGGTTTATACATTATGAACGGTAAAAAAATTTTGTTTGGTGCAGCCTGTGACGGGCTGCTTTTGCTTTTGATGAGGGGCGCCTATTAAGTACCTTCGCAAATGTGGCAAACATCCCCATCGGGAGTTGTGCCCTTGATCAAGTTCGTGGATATGTTCTCCGGCATCGGCGGTTTCCGCGAGGGACTGACCCGTGCCGGAGGATTTGAATGCGTAGGGCACTGCGAAATCGACAAATACGCCAACCGCAGTTATAACGCCCTGTTTGACACGAAGGGAGAGTGGTTCATTGAAGATGCCCGAAAAGCCGACCCCAGCACCATGCCGGACTTCCAGCTGCTCTGCGGCGGATTCCCTTGCCAGACTTTCAGCATTGCAGGATCCCGGAAAGGATTCGGAGATCCGAGAGGAACCCTCTTCTTTGAACTGGCCCGATTGGCTGAAGCCAGGAAGCCTCCGTATTTGCTTTTTGAGAACGTGGTGGGTCTCATCAATCATGACCACTGCAGGACATTTGCGACAATCCTCAACACGCTGGACCGACTGGGGTATGGTGTGGAATGGCAATGTCTTAACAGCAAAGATTTCGGCGTCCCCCAGTCAAGAAACCGCGTGTACATTATCGGATATCTTGATGAGCGATGTAGAGGAAAAGTATTTCCTTTCACCGAAACAGCAGGAAGTTCTCTTATTCAAACCCACGGTGGCCACCAAGGGGAGCGCGTCTACTCCCCCGAAGGATTAAGCTGTACGCTGGCTGCCAATCCGGGTGGCTTCGGTGGCAAAACCGGGCTGTATGAGGTGGGAGTGCCGATCCAGTGCGCCACAAAAACCGGCTACCAGATGGCACAGGTCGGTGACAGCATCGACCTGAGCTACGCCACAGTCAACAGTCGGCGCGGACGGGTTGGTAAAGAGATTGCGCATACACTTACAACGGGCTGCCAACAAGGCACTGTTGAAGTTCGCCCGGTCAAAAATCCCATCAAGTCAGACCTCGCCCGCAACACCGAACGCACCGGTAAGCCTGGCGCACCCATGCATACACTTACCACAAAAGACCGTCACGGTGTTCTGTACGAGGGGCGCATCCGCCGCCTGACGCCGCGCGAATGTCTGCGCCTGCAGGGCTGGGCAGATGACCGCATCGACACGGTGCTTGCCATTCAAAGCGATAATCAAGCCTACAAGCAGGCAGGCAACGGCGTGACGGTCAATGTGGTGGAAGCCATCGGGCGGCGCATTGCCAAGATGGACGCGGAACTGCGGGGTGAGGCGCTTGCCCCTTGATTTCCGTGACCAGTATTTTGGCTGTGAAATCGAACTGACCGGGATAAACCGTGCCACGGCAGCCCAAACGCTGGCAGACTTATTTGGCACCCGTGCCGAGCATTCCGGTGGTGGCTACGATGCCTACCGCGTCAAAGATTTGGACGGTAAAGAGTGGAAAATCGTCCGGGACGGCAGCATCCATCCCGAATGCCGTAGGCGGTCTGTTCTTATCGGGGAAACCTACAAGGTTGAACTGAACTCCCCCAAGCTTGAATACGGCGAGATGGAAAAGCTGCAGGAGGTTGTCCGTTCCTTACGCCGCGCAGGCGGCATCGTAAACGACAGCTGCGGAATGCACGTCCATGTGGATGCAAGCAAGCACACGCCGCAGAGCCTCAAAAATGTGCTGTCCATTATGTACTCAAAAGAGGATATTTTGTTTGCAGCTTTGAAAGTTAACCCTGCCCGCATTGATAGTTACTGTCAGGCGGTGGATGAGCCTATTCTGGAGGAAATCCGCAAGCTGCCCAGCGGCGCGAGTATGGATCAACTGAAAGATCGCTGGTATCAAGGGCGGGATGGGAGTGATTATCACTACCATTCGTCACGGTACAGGGCTTGTTATGCGCAGAAAAAAGTTATGCGGAGAATCTTTTAGAACAGACGTTACTTCGAGACTGTTCACCAGAAAT
>NZ_PSQF01000070.1:0-14047 GCF_003324125.1 Subdoligranulum sp. APC924/74
CTATCGAGCATTTTGGCAACGCAGATGCCGTGCCGCAGCCGCCGGAGCGGTGCTTAAGCCGTCAGGCGGGAATTGTGCGGTGCTGCCTTAGAAATAACCCCTCCACCGGTGTGGACAAAGCAGACCAAAATATTTGAGCAAGGAGACATAAAACCAATGAAGTACATGAAAAAACTCATAACACTGTTTGCCGCGCTGACGCTTGCACTGGCCATGGCCGTCCCAGCGTTTGCAGCAAGCAGCACAGGAACGATAACCATTGATAATGCCGTGACGGGCACGACCTACAAGGCTTATCGTATTTTTGACTTGGAAAGCTATGATACAGACAAAAATGCGTATTCTTATAAGCTGAATACGAAGTGGAACGATTTTTCTACATATAGCACAACCATTGATAGCAATACAGTGAGCGCAGCAGACTTTTTTAGCGTAAATTCGGCAGGTTATATTGAGTGGAACGATGCGAAAAAAGATGCCGGAGCGGATTTTGCAAAGCTGGCAAAGGCTTTTGCTGTTGAAAAAAATATTGCATGTGATAAGGCAGAAACCGCATCGAGCGCTACAGTGACCTTTACAGATTTGACACTGGGTTACTATCTGGTAGATACCAGCCTGGGGTCTCTGTGCAGTCTGGACACAACGACGCCGAGTGTTACCATAAAAGAAAAGAACAGTGATACAACAATCGAAAAGAAAATCGTGATTACTGGTAATGAGAAGGTTGATAGCAACAGTGCAGGCATTGGTGATACCGTAAACTTTAGCATAACCATTACGGTAAAGGATGGTGCCCCGAAGGGCTATGTTCTGCACGATAAGCTCTCCGGTCTGACATTTAATTCTGATTCACTTGAAGTTAAAGTCGGACCAAAAACGCTTACTCCAAATACTGACTATACCTTGGAAACAAACCCCAAAGATGGGGATTCCTTTGATGTAAAATTTACTGATGGCAAGCTCAAAACGAACGATGTAGTCGTTGTTACCTATTCGGCAACGGTTGCGGCAGACGCCACGATTGCTGGCGCAGGCAACACGAACAAAGCAAAGCTGGCGTATAGTGGGAAAGAAAGCACCGAAGAAGAGACAACAACCTATGTTTGGAAACTGAATGTGCACAAATATGCGCTGAACAGTACAAACGATGAAGTAGCGCTGAGTGGTGCAAAGTTTGTACTGTACCGCATGGACAGTGGCGTCAAAAAGTATGCAAAGCTGACTAACGATAAAATCGACGGTTGGGTAACCGATAAGGGCGATGCAACAACTTTGGAAACTTCCGGTAAAGGTGATATTTTGATTGAAGGTCTCAACGAGGGAATCTATTATCTGGAAGAAACCGAAGCGCCCGCAGGGTATAATAAGCTGACCGAACCCATTGAAGTTAAGATCACCGCAACGACCAGCGTCACAAGTGGGAGTGAAACTGTTCAATATAAGAATTTAAGCGAAAGTTCTTATACACCAGCAACAGATGCAACTGTTAAGGTTTTGAACAAAGCCGGAACGCAGCTGCCCTCCACCGGCGGCATCGGCACTACCCTTTTCTATGTGATCGGCGGCGGGCTGATGGCCGTGGCTGCCGTTCTGCTGGTCACCAAAAAGCGGATGAATAACAAGTAAAGGCGCATTTGCCGTCATATACCAATCCTTATAACATTAGGGAGTAGCCCATGAGAAAGAACCTCAGCACAATTATTTTAATATTGATCTTCCTCGTGGGTCTATCCGTGATGTTATATCCCTCCGTCAGCGACGCTGTCAACCGGAAGCATCAGTCCCGCGCAGTGGCTGGCTATGCCGAGGAGGTAGAACAGCTGTCAGATGCGGATTATCAGACCTATTTCGATGCTGCCGATGCGTACAACCGGCAGTTAAACACCACCCCCAATGCCTTTTATAAACCGGATCTGGTCAGCGGCTATGCGCAGACGCTCGATATCTCCGGCACGGGCATTATGGGGTATATCACGATCCCCAAAATCAGCGTTGAGCTGCCCATATACCACGGCACCGATGAGGGCGTGCTGCAGGTGGCAGCAGGCCATCTGGAAGGCAGCAGCCTGCCCGTGGGCGGTGCCGGGACCCATGCGGTCATATCAGCGCACCGCGGCCTGCCCAGCGCAAAGCTGTTCACCAATCTGGACGAGCTGGAGGTGGGCGACCGCTTTACCATCACAGTGTTGAATCGGGTGCTGACCTATGAGGTCGATCAAATCTCCATTGTGCTGCCTACTGAGATCGACCAGTTGCTTCCCACCGAGGGGATGGATTATGTCACCCTGATGACCTGCACCCCCTACGGCATCAACACGCACCGCCTATTGGTGCGCGGCAAGAGGGTCGAAACTACGGAAAGCCAAAAGCATATCCGTGTGGCGGCAGATGCCTTCCGCATTGAACCCATCATCGTGGCCCCGATTTTGGCCATCCCGATGCTACTTGCGGCACTGGTCGGTGTGCTGGTTGCCCCACATCTGCGCAAGCGCAGCAAGAGAAGGAGGAAATAACATTATGAAAAGCATCCGTGATCGGTTGGCAGTGCTGCTTATGCTGTGCCTGCTGGTGTGGGGCGCTGTTCCGGCTCTTGCCGCAGAAACGGTTGATGAAACGCGCATCGGCTCCATCAAGGTATTGCTCTGTGATACCGAAACCGCAGCACCGCTGCAGGGCGGTGAGCTGACGCTGTACCGTGTGGCGAGTGTATCTAAAAACGGCGCAGATATGAGCTTTACCTATACAAACGGTTTCGAGAATTGCGGAATCGCGCTGGACAACGTATCCGAAAGCGCACTGGCGAGCCGATTGGCAGAAAAGGTGACACAAAATGCACAGGCAGTCACCAAGACCGTCAACGACAGCGGAATCGCCGTGTTTGGTGATCTGAAGGCCGGGCTTTACCTTATTGTACAGAAGCAGGCAGCCGAAGGGTATGACGCCATACAGCCTTTTCTTGTGACGGTTCCAATCATGGAAAACGGGCAGTATGTCTACGATGTGGACGCCCACCCCAAAGTGGGTACTGCAAGCCGGAAAACAACGCAGACGCCGCCCACGCAGGAAGTGCTTTCTGCACTGCCGCAGACCGGACAGTTGAATTGGCCAGTCCCCGTGCTGGCGGTGACTGGCGCTGTACTGGTGGCGGCAGGTGTCGTACTCAAAAAGCGAAGTGGTCAGAATGAGAAATAAGCTGGGGAACGCCCTGATTGCGCTTGGGGTTCTGGCATTGCTGGCAGCTGTGCTGCTTATGGGCTACAACCAGTGGGACAGTACCCGCGCAGAAAAAGCAGCCGACAGTGTGCTGACCCAGCTGGAGGAATCGATCGCAGAGCCACGCACCATCTATCCCGGTGATGCAGCAGAACCCACAGCGGACACGGAGATGCCTGTTAGCACCATTGACGGCTACGACTATATTGGGTACCTCTCTATTCCGTCCATCGGGCTGGCACTGCCCGTGATGCAGCAGTGGAGCTATCCGGGGCTAAAGATCGCGCCGGGGCGGTATTCCGGCTCGCTATATACAGATGACTTGGTAATCGCGGGACATAACTATGCGCGTCACTTCAGCCCTCTGACGCATCTTACGGTGGGGACAGAAGTGCTTTTTGTTGACATGAATGACAACACATGGCATTATGCGGTCTCGGATACAGAGGTTCTGCAGCCAACCCAAATCGAGGAGATGGCGGTCAAAACGTCCGAGAGCAATTGGGATCTGACATTGTTTACCTGTACCACGACCGGTCAGGCACGATATGCGCTGCGCTGCGTCCGCACAGACGAGTGAGCATGATTCATAGTCATCACTTTCAAAAAGCAAAAATACTTCCGCATTGGAAAGCGGTATCGTCAGAAATGAATTTCAAAATTTCCTCAAAAGACCGTTTGCCGGACATCATTGCCTTTAAAAGCTGCTCCTGCTGTTGTTCCTTGCGAATGTCGTAGAGTTTTTTCAATTCGCCAACAGCCTTTTCGTGAGCAGCTCTTGTTTTTGCCACTTTCGCTTCGGCTAATTCCATTTTTAATGGAAAGCCATATTTTGAAGCTTGTAATATTCTCCCAACCAATTCTATTCTGGACAGGTACAAACATAGCATTTCAGAAGGTTGGAATTCTCTTTGTCTATGTCCGAACTGTGCTGCTGAATTTAAATACGGAAAGAAGAACCTGTCTGAGCTTATTTCGATGATACAAGATTACCATGTAAAAGAAAATGACGAGAATTTGATTACCTGTAGGATAGAAATGCAAGGAGAGCACAGGGCAATCAAATACACAGGAAAGCATTTCTTGGCTTTGCAAAAGGCCATCGGGTTTTATTCTGATGATGCTGAATGATGTCGCGGAAAACAAATACTCTGGAAAGAGACACACCAGCTATGATTGGAAGAACTACAAGATACTTTTGAAGTATTTGAGAACGCCGCCGATGGTGATTTGTTATCTAAAAACTTAGGAGCAGCATAGAATAACGCAATCTACCGCCTTATCGTGAGATGGGGCGGTATTTTTTTTGAAAAAATTCCGATTTATCTCACTGCCCATCTGCCCGGTAAACCACATCAAAATACTCGCAGACGCACTTCATGCTTTCGTCAAAGTTCCTGCCGATTTTCTCACACGCTGCGGCAAACGCCTTGCGGTGGGCTTTCTTCCACGCGGCAAGGGTGCCGTCCCCCTCGGCGGCGGCACAGTCTGCCGTCACATCCTCAAACGGGACAACTTCTACCTTTGTGGTGCGGGTAATGCAGCGCGGCTGCATATCGCTGTCCAGCACGACCGTGTAATCACCCGTGCGCGGCAGCAGCTGCATCTGGGCTTCAAACAGGCTGAACAACCCTGTGTTGGCGCGTTTTTTGCCGCAAAGAATGTTGTCCAGAATCTCGTCGGTGCCGTTTCTGTCATAAAAACAGACATTGTAGGCAGAAATCGTCAGCCCCGAATCCTTTACAAATTTCTCGACTTGATCCATGGCCTTGAACAGGATGCCCGATAAACCGCAGGACTTGATTGCCGCACAACAATAAAGCAAATAAAAAACGAGCTTTACCATTTTTTCTCTGGCAAGGCTCGCTTCTCTGCTTTGTTTGTTAATCCAGCCGGAACACCTGCTCCAGCTTGGGCTGGGCACCGGTCACGGGGTCCATTTCCAGCTCCAGAATATCTTTCATATACTCATTCCAGCGGTCCACAATGGGGCTTTCTGCCTGCACTTTTTCAGCATAGGCAACGCCTTTTTCGCATTCATAGTAGCCAAAAAGTTCATCTTTGCAATAAAAAATGCTGTAATTGCAGATGCCTGCCTCTTTCAAAACCTTGACCATCTCCGGCCAGATCTCTGCGTGGCGGCGCTGATATTCTGCCTTGCAACCGGGTTTGATGCGGCCTTTCCATGCCATATGTTCCATGTTGATTTCCTTTCCGTACAAACATTTTTATTTTGTATTACGTTAAAACCAAAGTCAAAAAACAAGGTTGCATCCGCACCTTATTTTTGGTAAAATTACTGTAGTGTTACTATTCTTTTCATTTACATTATATTGCTTTTTTCTGATCTATTTCATACCACAAAGCACTGTTTATTTTGTGATAATTCTACTGAGGTGATCCCTTATGTTGACCTATAATATGGACGTGGAAGAGCGCAGTGTGTGGCTGCGTGCAACGCCAAATAACGCCGTGTTGGCACAGCCGTTTTATGCAACGGAAGCCGGACTGTTTTATGGGCGTTCCCACTTTGCCACAGCCCGTACAGACAAGGAAAGTTACATCCTTTTTTATACCCTGGCCGGGGCTGGCTTGATTGAGCAGAACGAACAGCACATTGAGCTGCCGCAAGGTGCCGCACTGCTGATGAACTGCCGCACACCGCAAAGTTACTGCACGGCCCCCGGCTATGACGTATGGGAGCACTACTGGGTACACCTTGACGGTGTTGGGGTTAAAACGTTAGCCGATTCCGTACAGTCGCAGGGGCGGCTTACCGCTGCGCATGTCAGCCGCATGGAGATGCAGCCTTTGTTTGAAACACTGTTTGCCGAGTGGAAAAAGGAAACCACCACCGCCCAGATCGAAATTGGGTTGACACTGCACAAAATGCTGGCACTGCTTGCCCACCAGCAGCTTTCCGGGGACGAAAGCCGTTCCAACCGGACCATGATCAAGCAGATTGCAGATTATATCCGTGCACATTATGCGGAGCCCATCAATCTGGATATGCTGCTGGCGCAGATCCCTGTCAGCAAAAGCTGGTTTTTGCGGCTTTTCCGGCAATATATGGGCACAACACCGTACAATTTTTTGTTATCCACCCGTATTACCCGCGCAAAAGAACTGCTGGTTCTGACAGATTTCCCTGTCGGCGAGGTTGCCCGCCAGGTTGGCTTTGAGGATGAAAGCAATTTTTCCACCCGCTTTTCTTCCATGACAGGCCAAAGCCCGCAGCAATACCGCAAAAGTGCACTGAAGCCTTTTGCCCAAAATTCATAAACGCAAGACAAAGCACGGTCTCATGATGATTTTTCTATCGCAGAGCCGTGCTTTCTTTTATTTCTCACCGGTTCAGATCAGCGTTCGCTTCATCCATTCTTTGCTGTAATACCGCACCACCGGGATGATACAGCCGGAAGCCCAGCTTAACGGGGTGGCAAGCCAGATGCCCCACACACCCAGGTGCGGCGCCAGCAAAGAGGCAAACGCCAGCCGGGCCCCCATCTCAAACAGGCCTGCAACCAGGCTGACATTTACATCCCCTGCACCGCGCAGCACGTTCAGATAACTGTTCATTACCGCGGCAATAATATAGGCAAACCCCATTACACTGAGAAAATCCGCCCCTTGTGCAATGCTGGCAGCATCGGTGGCTGGGTCAAGGAAAATCGACAGCAGCAGCCGGCGCGATGCAAACACCGCGACGGCCAACACCAGGCAGATCACGCAAAGCGCTTTCAGCGAATCACGCAGGCCCTGGCACACGCGGTCTATATCATGTTTTCCCATATTCTGCCCCGTGTAAATGGCCAGTGCATTGCTTACCGATACCACAACCTGAATCGTCAGCGAATCGATCCGCTGCACAGCGGTGTAAGCCGCCATGGTCACACTGCCAAAACTGTTTACAATTCCCTGCACGGTCATACCGCCAAGGGTTATCATGCAGCTTTGCAGCGCCGTAGGCAGGCCAAAACGCAAAATCAGGGCGGCATCCACTTTGTTAAAACAGAGCCGTACCGAGGCAAAGGCAAAGGGCTGTTTCTGCCGCCATAGTTCGCAAAGGCAGACCCCTGCAGAAAGGAACTGTGCCGCTACCGTTGCCAATGCTGCCCCGGCTACCCCCATGTGCAGCCCCAAGATAAACCACAGGTCCAACACAATGTTGCAAAGGCTGGAAACCACCATAGCGGCCAACGGCGTGCGGGAATCCCCAGTGCTGCGCAGCACAGCGCCCGCGGCGTTATACAGGGCATTGCCCAGCAAAAGCCCTGCTGTAATACGCAGGTAAGTCACACCGGCATCCAGCAGATTTTCCGGAACTTGCAGCAGGCGCAGCATTGGCTCAGCCAGCAGCACCCCCAGCAGTGACATTACAACGGATGCCGCTAAAAGCAGCGTCAAAAATGTTCCCAACAGGTGGCGCAGTTCATCATACCGTTCAGCACCCCAGTATTGTGACACAATAACGCTGACACCTGTTGCAAGCCCAGCCAGCAGCAGAAACAGGCAGGCATTGATATTGCCTGTACTGCCCACTGCCGCCAGCGCGTCTGCACCAAGTGCCCGTCCCACGATAGCGGTATCCACCACATTGTACAGCTGGTTGAAAAGGTTCCCCATCAGCAGCGGCAGTGCGAAAGAGAAGATGACATTCAAGGGCCGCCCTTGTGTCATATCAACGTTGGAACGCAGAACCTGTCCATGAATGCTCATAAATTTACCATAGCCCCTCCATAGGGCAGTGCATTTTCCCGCAAGCGGCACAGGGAATGAAGGGCCGATTTCAGTGTATTGGCCGCAGCACATCCCACTGGCATAAGGAACCGTGGGGTTCCCGTTGGCATAACGTCCGGTGCTGATCAAAATGTGCACCGGACGTTATGTTTTTAGTTTTGGGGCAAAATTTTGGTTTCCAGCCCATCCAGGTCAACGGCAATATCGCCATCGGGGGTCTTGACCACTGTAGATTTCTTCTGCGTGCTGTTATTGATGACAACCAGAGTTTTGTCGGCGGGGAACCATGCGGCCTCGGTTTCGGGGTCCGTGGTCAGCCAATCGCTGTTCAGCGGCAGCCCCTTGGCCCACAGCAGCAGGTTCAACAGCATGCGGGCGTTGACAGGGCTGTATTCAAACCCGGCCATGTACACACCGCGGCCCTTGCCGAACGCATGGGCAGCAATAGCGGGGGTGCCGTCCACCTCAGCCAGCACACGGGTACCGCCGTCGGTCATGTACAGGTGGTCGTGGGTTTTCAGCGTTGCACCGTCCGGGATCAATCCATCCACCGGTTCTTCCTGCACCGGCCAGCGGCCATGGCAGACACGGGCACCGGTATCCTCGTCCACGCCCAGGATGCGTGCCATGCGGAAGGTATCGCCGTAACCGCTTACTGCGGACGGTTCCTCTACCCCCAGCAGCACGCCGCCGTTGTATACCCACTTGTTCAGCGCGGCAACCAGGGTTTCATCCTGCCAAGCATCGCCGCCGCTCCATGCGCTGCCCGCGCGGCCTGCGTTGATGATAACATCTACATCGTCAGGCACGCCGTTCTTCACATCGTCAAAGTTGATGAATTTCACGTTCACCGGAAGCCCTGCCAGCGCTTCGTTGATGTGGATAAGGGTGTGCATATAAGTCTCATGGAAATGGCCGGACAGCGTCCAGGGGCGCAGGCTGCCCCAACTGTGCAGAACCGCCACCGTCAACGGCAGGGTCGCCACGGCACCATGGGTATGCAACTCCTTAATAGCGCGGAACTCGTCAGAAATATCCGCGATATACTCCACAAAATCCGGGAAGTCATTCAAAAGGTGCAGGTAGCCGCCCAGGCCGATGCGGTCGATCTTGGCCCGCAGCAGGGCGCGGCGGACATGGTTCCAATACTCAGCTGCATCGCGGGTGGGGTTGCCGCCCAGTGCAAAGGTCGGTGCACCGCCCAGGCCCACCGGGAACAGGTACGGATGGAACCGCAGCTCATGCACCGGCGCATCAACGCCCGCGCACATCCGGACTTCATAACCAGAAAACACGCACTTGATGACGCCGTCAAAGCCGAATTCCTTAAAGTGCGGGCCGTAAGGTTCAACGCCCACCCAGCTATCGTCATAAAATACATAGGCACGCTTGCCGTAACTGTGGACCAAATCCACCAGTTTTTTGCCGTACCCGGCCACAAACTGCTGGGTAAACTCCATGTAATCCCGCTTGTGAGCCGTCGGCGGCATGTGGGTCACCTGCAGGCTGCCCTTGTTGATAAAGTCCTCTGCCGTCAGGGTATACCCATACTGGGCCGCAAAATCATCCAGCGCCTTTTCCGATACGGTAAAGTCATAGCTGCCCCAGTCCGTAAACAGATTCTGGTTGCGCTTATCGCTGCCCCAGATCCAGACGAAGTTATAGAACATACTGGTAAACCGCACCACGTTGGTCCGGGGGTGGGTCTCGCACCAATTTTTCAGCCAGTCGTACAAAAAGTCCTGAGCTTCCTTGGTGCGCGGATCAACAGGCAGCAGGTGCTCACTGGTCCAGCTGTTGGTAACATGGTTGTACATGTTGATCTCTTCCCAGGTGCGCCATGCCAAAAAGCTGACCGTGTAAGCATGGAACGGCACTGGACTTGCCACAGTCACTGTACCTGCGGCAGCATCCCACTGCCATGTGTCCGCAGGCAGCAGCTTGTTGGCCGTGCGGTCCCAAACCTGCCAGTAACGCAGGGCTTCGGGGCGGTCATTGATCTTGAACTGCTCATCAAAGAACCCCGCCATCGGCTTAACGGTCAGCGGCTCTTCGGCAGCAATGACCGGCTCTGTGCTCAAAAAGGACTGCTGTAAACATTCCGGGTGTTCCTTTGCCCAGGCATTGTGGTCACGGATGATGCAGATGGTGGAGTAAATATCGTACCCGGCGTTGAGAATTTCATCGGAAAGCTGGGTGCCATCACTATCGCGGATCACATCCGCGCCCCATTTTTTTGCCAGTTCCAGCGTAAGTTTTTCCTGCCCAGATTCACCCGGCAGCGTAAATCCGCCGCTTGTATGTTCAAATTTCATCTCCAGTCACTCCTTTATTCAAATATGCAGGCGGCGGCAGATTTCTGCAGCGTTACTGCGGTTCAGCGGTTTTGTCAGGGCTTCGGGGGCAATCAGGCCTTCCGCCACAGCCTGGCCCACTGCCTGCCTTGCGTAAACGGGCACAGAGTCCGGCACAGGCACGGCATCCGCCAGCGGGCGGCGGCCTGCAGCACCGGGAATCAGCACAGCCAAAAAGTCAGCCGCTGTTACTGTCTGATTCGGGTAAAGGCTGCCATCCGCAACCCATTCCGGTGGGATCAAGTCATTCTGCGCGGCGCACTGTATGGTTCCGGCATACGTTTCATGCCCGACAATATCGCTGTACAGGTCATTGTACACATTGATGGGAAACAGTTTAAGCGCCTTGATTGCCAGTTCCAGCGCTTCGGCACGAGTCAGCGTATCGTTGGGGCGGGTGGCATCGTAATCGGCAAAGGGATCGCCTTCCGGCGCAGGAATCGCGCAGTCTGCAGGAGCTTCCAGCGGTACAAACGGCGGTGTCGGCGTCCACTCCGGGGCATCCGTCACCATCAGCCCCAGCGCATCGCCCAGGGCATGGGCCACAAAACCCGCCATTTTATAAGCACCAAAATCATTGGTGTGGGTATAGTCGCCTGGGTAAAACCACCGCTTAGCCGTTTCCAGCCCATCCTGCTGCATCAGCGCCATGGCCCAGGTGTGCAGGTCAAGAACCATCACATTTTCAGCTTTGCCCAAAGTCAGCACTGCATCAGCAAAATCTGCCAAAAAGTCGTTATAGTGTGCGGCATCTTTCCAGCTGTTGCGCGCCAGCGGTGTGACCAGTACCGGCACAGCTCCGGCTGTGCGGGCTTCCTTTATATAGGTACGCAGGCGGTCGGTATAGCCGCCGTATGCCTGCAAATGTGCCAATTTCTGGTCATTGTGGCCAAACTGGTAGAGGCAGATATCCCCTGCCCGCAGCCGCGGTTTGACAATATCCCAGTGTCCTTCGCTCGTAAAGCTCTCGGTGGTCAGGCCGCTGTGGGCGTGGTTGGTGATGCAGACATCCGGCAGATAAGCGGGCAGCATCTGCCCCCAGCCGCAATAACTTGTGCCCGGTGCATAGGGCAGATTTGCCGTCTGATCGGTCACAGTTGAATCACCGCACACCCAGATGCGGCGGACATCCGGGGCTTCGGCCACCGCTGCCGCCGCCAGTGCGCCCCCCACAACCGTCACGTTTACAGCGGTACTTGGCACGGCATCTACCTGCCCGCGCGGCACGATGGGAAACACATCGCAATACGCTGTTATGGTTTTGTTCTCCCCTGCTGCCAGTGTACCGCGCCAGACAAGACGGCGGCGGCCGATGAATACCAGCACTTCCCCTCCATCTGTACCAGTCACGGTAATTTTGGTACGGTAAACACCCTCTGCAGGAACATCTACCCGGAACCACACCGGCAGGCTGCGGCATTCCAGGTCCTCTGCCCGTACTGCATCGGTGGCAGTTGCCTGCACGCCGTATTCCGTGCAGGTCACATCACAAATTGCGGTACCCGCGTACCACCACTGCGGCAAAAAGCTGCTGTTCGTTTCCGGAATGCGCAGCGCCGCATTGGCGTTGTACACCGCACCGATTACAAAACCGAAACCCGTTTGTTTGTTGTAGGAAGATACGCCTTGCGCGATGTTCCATGTAAACTGCATCTTATGTACACTCCTTTGTACATTCAACAAATGGTATATACTTTCCGTGGGCGGTGCAGGCACCGTCCCTTGCAACGGTTGTTTTGCATAAAAATTGGGGCCGCTGCCCGGCAGCGGCCCCAACAGCGCATGATGTATACGCGATTTTAAATTTTCTTACTTGACAACCAGGACATTGCCATCAGCAATCAGGCTTGCCTTTTCATCGAGGATTTCCTGATAACCGGCATCCAGATACTCCTGGCAGTACTCCTCATACTTGGACTCAAACTCGTCGGGGCTGCAGGTAACGCAGTCAACATAGGCTTCCTGCCACAGGCTGTTCAGGTCAGCGCTGTATTCGGTGGTAGCTTGAACTGCCTTGGAGAAGATCGGGGTGATGATACCGCCGCTCTCGCCCTTCTTTTGCAGGTCGTAAGCATCTTGGACAACCCAATCATAACCGGCGGGAGCCAAGGTTGTCTTGTTGGCCTGCAGGTCAGCGGCCTCGTCGCCGTAGTGCTGGACCTCCTGAACGAGGCACCAGTAGTCCTTGTTATTATTGTTGCTCAGCTTGTCGTCACCGGTGTAGTCGGTGTTGTAAACATTGATGCCGTCCACGACGTTATAGGTCTTGCCCTCTTCGCCGTACTGGAGGTACTTCAGGTTATCGGGCTGGCTCATCCAGTCAAGGAACATATATGTGGCGGCGCGCTCCTCAGCGGTGGCGTTGGCGTTGATGCCCATAATCATGCCGTAGCTGGGATACTCATAGTAGTGTGCGGTGAAGCCGTCGGCAACCGTGCCGGAAGCGGTAGAACCCATAACGGCTACTTCGGCGTTGGGGTCGTTGGCCAGCAGGCTGCTGAACACATCGGTGCCGCTGGACATATAGAAGCTGTACGTAGCGCACTGACCGGAGACAAACTTGCCCTTGGCCAGCGTGTCATCAGTGGTCAGGTAAAACTCCGGATCAACGATGCCTGCGTTGTACTTCTCGTTCATATCCTGCAGGTAATTCTTAGTGGCGGTCCAAGTAAACGGTGCAACGTTCAAATCCAGGTACTGGGCCAGCTCGTCATCGCTGGTGCCCTCGGGGATCCAGTTGTAGAAGTAGGTGAAGCTCTTGGTGATCAGCGGAGCGTTCTCAACGCCAAGACCCGCGTCCTTGAATGCCTGCATGGCGGTCTTGAGTTCCTCGTTGGAGGTGGGCACATCCAGCCCGACCTGATCCAGCCAGTCCTTACGAATCAGCGTGACCCAGTTGTAGTAGATGGGGTCGCGCTCTGCGAAGATGAAAGCATTTTCACCGTCCAGCTTGCCGTAGGTCTCGATGGTGTCCTTCAT
Source organism: Subdoligranulum sp. APC924/74 (assembly GCF_003324125.1). Lineage (NCBI taxonomy): Bacteria > Bacillati > Bacillota > Clostridia > Eubacteriales > Oscillospiraceae > Subdoligranulum > Subdoligranulum sp. APC924/74. The sequence goes on from NZ_PSQF01000070.1 coordinate 13,287, forward strand.
GTTATCCCAATAGGTAGGGGCATAGTAGGCAACTTCATCCAGATCGATGGGCTGCTCAGCACCTTCAGACCAGTAGTTGACAGCAGCAGGCATATCATAATGGAAGATAATGGTGGGGGCGTTGCCGGCGGCAATCATCTGGTTAAAGTCCTGCACCTCATTGGAGCGGGCGATGGCAACGTATTTGACGGTAACGTTATACTTATCGCCGAACTCGGACTGGATCCAGCGGGTGTAGTAGTTGTCTGTGGGGTTCCAGTTTTCAAAGCCGCGGTCATAAACCGGGATCTGGATGGTGACATTCTCCGGGAAGCCCGCAGAATAATCAGTGTAGCTGCCCGTGCTCTCCGCAGTGGAAGCAGCCGCAGTAGAGGAAGCGGTGCTTTCGGCTGTAGAAGCAGCGGCAGAGGAAGCAGCAGAGCTAGAGGACCCGCCGCATCCGGCGAGCAGGGTTGCGGTCATGGCAGCAGCCATACCAAGTGCAAGTGTCTTTTTCATTGTTTTCCTCCTTTTTGAAAAACAAATTGTTTAACGTTTTTGGAGCCGTTCTTGGCGGCAGTGTTTCATAAAGTTGTGCGTGAGTTGTCCTCTTTGCGGTATCCTCTTGCGGCAACCCGCATCGTGCTTCGGGGTTTGTGTGCCCTCGCGTCCTGTTTCTACCTCAGGCAGCGGCCGGATTTTTAAGGCAATACCGCATAATTCTAAGTGCCGATACGGCGAGCGAGGTGCGGCAGATGCTAAGCCAAAAGCGCAGATAATAC
>NZ_PSQF01000071.1:0-13597 GCF_003324125.1 Subdoligranulum sp. APC924/74
AGTATTATCTGCGCTTTTGGCTTGGCATCTGCCGCACCTCGCTCGCCGTATCGGCACTTAGAATTATGCGGTATTGCTTTAATTATACCACCATTTCCTACCGCGTCAATGGGTTGCAATGCGCCGTGCCGGATCCCTCGCCGAGCGTCAGCTTTTCATAAAGGCGATGATGTCCCTTGCCATCACATCCGGGTGGCCAATGATGTCGCCGTGGCCGTACCCGACAAAGGGGTGGCCCTGCGCGTTGGGGTAGGCGCGTTTTAATTTCTGCATCGCTTTTTTCATGTTCGGCTCGTTGGAACCGTACCAGATGGCCACCTTTGCTTCCGGGTCAGGGGCAAAAGTGTCGATCACAGGGTACAGGCGCAGGGCTTCCTTGGTGGCATTTTCCAATGTAGCAAGCGAGATATTTTTTGCCACATATTGGAACTGGTTCAGCAGCTTTTGGTCGTCCCCGCGGGTATACAGCCGCAGCATCCACGGCAGCTTATCCACAGACTGAATCTTCTTTGTCAGGTTATACTGGCTGCGCGGCACAATGGCGGTCAGCACCCAGCTGAACATCCCAAGGTTCATGTACTGCGGGCCGCTCAAAATCATAGCGCCTATCTTAACTTTTTGCCGGTGGAACAGCATACCTGCCGTTGCACCGCCCATGGATTCGCCAAGCACCAGGTCGATGGCACCATCCTGTTCTTCTTTGATATACTGTTCCAGCTTTTCGGCCATTGCTTCCGCCGTGGTAAAGGTAGTTTTGCCGGTATCATCATAGCCGTCCGTGCTGACGGCGATCACATGGTACTGCTTTTCCAGCAGCGGAATCACCGCTTCAAACTGGCGCCAGCTCATCATGTTGCCGGGCAGCAGCATAATTTTGCGGCTGTTTTGTTTGCCAAATTTCTGTACTTCCATATAAACGTTCCCTCCTCAGACCCCTGCGTTATTTTTGACTAACTCCTATCTCCATCATACCAGGACCCGCCTCAAAAATTCACAAAAAAGAACCTGGGAAGTTTGTTCTTCCCAGGTTCTCTATTGCATTATTTATCGCGTTCTCAGTCTTTGTCGCGGTCGCGGCGGTCCGGCTTTTTGGTTTCCGGCTCCGGCGGGCGGCTTACCAGGCGTACTTCCTGCACGCGGCGGTTGGTGGCACGGGTCACGGTACCGTCAAAGCTGCCCCACACAAAATGGTCACCCACTTTGGGCAGGCGGCTGAGCTTTTCCTGCACCAGGCCGCCGATGGCCACCGCGTCGATTTCCTCTTTATCGCGGATATCCAGCTCCTCGGCCACATCGTCCACGCTGGCACCGCCGGCAATCAGCCAGCTGCCATCGCTCTGCTGGCGGATATCCTCCACCACTTCATCATGTTCATCCCAGATCTCGCCAACCAGCTCTTCCAGGATATCCTCCAGCGTGATGATGCCCGCAGTGCCGCCGTATTCATCCACCACAACTGCCATATGGTGCTTGCTTTCCCGCAAAGTGCGCAGCAAAGCGGAGATGGGGGTCACGCTGGTTGTGTACAGCGTGGGGCCGATCAGGCTTTCCAGCTTGACATCTTCATCGCCCTTGCGCATGGCGGCAAAACAGTCTTTTTCATGTACCACGCCAATGATGTTATCAATGGTTTCGTGGTATACCGGCAGGCGGGAATAGCCGCTGTCTGCAAAAGTTTCGGTCACTTCGTCCATAGGGGTATCATCCGCCACGGCGATCACATCCACGCGCGGGGTCAGAACGTCCTGGGCTTCCACATCGTCAAATTCAATGGCGCTGCGGATCAGCTCGCTTTCGCGGTTGGTCAGCTCACCGTCTTTTTCGGCTTCGCTCACCATGGTTACCAACTCACCTTCGGTAATGGTGTCCTTTTCGTCGGTATAAAAGCGGCTGGCCAAAAAGCTTTTCCATTTGCCAAAAATAAAATTCAGCGGCCCAAATACCGCCACAAGGGCACCAAGCGCCGGCGCAAAGGCCATTGCAATGGATTCCGGCATTTCCTTCGCCATGCTTTTGGGGGTGATTTCGCCAAACGTCAAAACCAGTAAGGTCATGACAATGGTGGAAGCCGTGGGGCCGTAAGCATTGCCCAACAACCGGCTGAACAGCACCGTTGCAAGCGAAGACGCACCGATGTTTACAATGTTGTTGCCGATCAGAATGGTGCTCAGCAGGCTGTCATACCGTTCAGCCAGGGCCAGAACCTTGGCTGCCTGCTTATCGCCATCCTCCGCGCGGCTTTTTAAGCGGATCATGTTCAGCGAGGAATATGCTGTTTCCGATGCCGAAAAAAAGGCCGACAACATGATCAAAACGATCAGTGCGGTGATCATAAATATACTACTGCCATCGTCCATTGGAGAACCATCAACTCTTTCTTTTGTTTTTTGGCTGCCTGTGCGGCAGCGTTATCAGTATTGTATGCAGGGTATACTACACACATTATAGGTTATTATAGCATACTGTCTCCAAAAGCGCAAACGCTGCAAAGGCTTTTTGCACAAAACAGTCGTTTCAGCCAAAATGTGTGCCCATTGGGCCGCCCGCTTTGCTATACCTGCATACAAAAAGGCCCCCGCCTTACAGCAGAGGGCTTTTGCACACAATACTGGAAATTATTCCTATGGCAACACCGCATAATTCCCGCCTTACGGCTTAAGCACCGCTCCGGCGGCTGCGGCACGGCATCTGCGTTGCCAAAATGCTCGATAATACACAAAGTATTATCTGCGCTTTTGGCTTAGCAGCTGCCGCACCTCGCTCGCCGTATCGGCACTTAGAATCATGCGGTATTGCCCTATACTTTTTTGCTTCCCTCTCCGGGAAGATGATTTTGTTGACAAAGAAGAAGATCAGCATCAAAATGTCACCGTTGAGCATCGTGGTTCCGATGTTATAGATAAAGTCCGGCACCAGCAGGCCCGCAACCGCCGCTCACACGCGGTTGATGAAGTTAACGAAGCAGGTGATCAGACAGAATGCCAGCACCAGGCGATCTGCTTGGCAAGGTCGACCTTGCCGCGGAACACAAAGTTGCGCTGGATCAGGTATCGGATTTTTATTCAAAGCCGGGAAAACGGTCGGGTTCGAGCCCAAAACGGCAGCTGCAATCTTGCCTGTTTAGACCGCGCATCAAATGTACATCAACAACTATGATTCATGGCAGGGAGCTTAGGACACAAAAGTTCATCCGATGCAGTTTTCTATGCATCCGATGAACTTTTTTCAGTAGCGTTTCCTTTTAAGCTACCTTGGTCTTTCGCAGATACCCCCATGCTGCCAATCCAACGAGCAGAACGATCTTGATCGGTGTCGATGCCAGCAGTACATCTGCCTGAAAGAAGGCATGCCCGCCTGCATAGAGAAAATCAAAGCTGATCATTTTATACAGCAATGCATTGGAAAGCCCAATGCCCCCTGCCGGAATCAGGGTGGACAGCCATTCTCCAAAGGAACCCGGCACGACCATATAAACAATCAGCGGTGCCACCACACTGATCAGCGCCACAGACAAAGCGGTCAGGTTGTTCTTGGCCCATACGGATGCCATCAGCACAAAGGCCACCTCCGCAAAGAAGATCAGGAAGTTTGCCACCAGCATGACCCACTCCATCTGGCCAACGGTATACGGCAGTAGGCTGGTCACAGAAAACAGCCATTGCACGGAAGTTTGGGTACTTTCCCAGCCAAATAGAGCATTCGTAACCAGGATCCACACCACGCCGCAGAGCAGATACGCCGCCCCTGTGATACTAAACGCCGCCGCTAGCTTTGCCGCTGCTAGCCGCAGACCGCCGTTTTTTGTGCACAGTTGGATGTCCTGCGCCCCGGTCTGTGCATCCGATGCAAACACCGGGGCCGCAATCACCGCGCACAGCAGGGTGAGCAGCAAGCTCAACAGGGTCTGGTAATCCATTGCGTCTGGACTGACTCCAAATGAATAGGTGAACGGTTTTTGTACAGCATCGAACTTTTTCTGTGCAATGGCCTGCGCCTGCTCATAGCCGGGCTTTCCGCTTTGTTCCAGCCAGATCACCGATTCCAGCCGTTTGGGGAGCTGGCTGTAAAAGTTCTGCATATCCTCTGCGGTCAGCCCCATCACGCCCGGTGCCATGCCGGTTTTCGGGTCGGCAAAGGCTTCCTTTGCGTTGTTCACAAGAGGCTGATACCGGGCAAGTTCTTTATAAAATACCTCGACCGGGATATCGTTGATGGAGCTTGCATCATACTGCCGGTACACCCGCTGATAGGCTTCCAGTGCTTCCTGCATGACATCCGGCGTGATGGTATCGGATACCTGCTGCTCCTGCCGTTTCCGAATTGCTTTCAAACCCGTGTAACGCACTTCGTTTCCGCTGGCATCCAGTTCCGTCCAGCCGATAAAGGTCACCGGCAGATATGCCATAACCACGGCCAGCACCAGTGCAATGGCCAGCAGAATAGCTGTCATACGAGTTTTGCACACACGTTTCAATTCCAAACGATACAGGTTCATTTTGCTTCCTCCATTTCCTCCGGGAACAGCCACAGATACAGATCTTCCAGCCGGGGCTGTGCCGGGACGCTGTCCGGCAGCTGCGGTGCATCCGCCAGATACCGCAATGTTACCGTTCCGTCCGGCTCGTTGCGCAGGTTCACTACCCGCAGCCGGTATTCCCACCGGGCAAGCTGTTCCATCGGGATGTTCCCCTGCCAGACCTTGGCTTCGATCTGCTTTACCAGCCCTTCGGTGGTGTCCTGTGCAATGATTTTGCCAGCCTTCATCACGGCATTTTCGGCCGCAATGTATTCCACATCCGAAACGATATGCGTTGAAATGAGAACGATCCGTTCCTGCGCAAACTCCGACAGCAGATTGCGGAAGCGCACCCGTTCTCCGGGGTCCAGCCCTGCCGTGGGCTCATCTAGAATCAAAATTTCCGGGTCGTTGAGCAGTGCCTGTGCGATACCAACCCGGCGCTTCATACCGCCGGAAAGCTTCACGATCTTTTTGCGGCGCACCTCAGTCAGGCTTACCCGCTCCAGCAGTGCGTCGATCTGCCGGGCAGCCTCTGTGCGCGGCAGACCCTTGAGCGCCGCCATATATTCCAGATAGTCCTGCACCGTGAATTCCGGGTAAAACCCGAATTCCTGCGGCAGATACCCCAGCTTTTCCCGGTAGGCCGCACCAAGCGTCCCAATCTCCACCCCATCGCACAAAATCCGGCCACTGCTGGGCCGCAGAATGCCCGCCAGCATCCGCATTAAGGTTGTTTTGCCTGCACCATTCGCCCCCAGCAGTCCCCACACACCCGGCGTGAGAGTGATGGACACATCATCCACCGCCGTTTTATCCCGGTATCGCTTTGTAATATTCTGAATTTTCAGTTCCATGACTTGTTCCTTTCAAGCTTCTGCAATATATTCTGACCGGGCGGCAAGCCGGATGCACTGCAACACCATACAGAGCACCAGCACGCCCGCCGCCAGTGGCAGACCTTTCGGCAGTTCCGATAATTGCACGAACCGCAGCAAACACAGCTGCCCTGCAAACAGTGGTACAGCCCCGGTCATCATCAATTCCGGGCGCACCCAGCGCAGCAGCAGAAGCAGCTCATTGTTTGCGGTCAGGAATGGCACGGTCAGCACCGCCAGCAGTCGCCCGATGCTCCATGGCACGGCTGCCCGCACATTGAGTACCAGCACTCCCAGCAGGATTGTTTCCCCCGCCAGCAGCAGCAAAAACCGCATCACCAGTGGACGACCGATTCCTGCATATGTGGCTTGTTCCAGTTCAAGCATCTTATATTGACTTGCCCGGTATAAAAACGGCAGACCGAGCAGGGCTGTCAGCATGGCAAGTGTGCTCAGACCAAACAGTGCATTGCGTAATGTCCATGCCTTCTCCCACAGGGCAAGTTCCCGACCCACACTGTACAACGCCAGTGCCGCCATTGCTTCCAACGCCCAGACCTTCCAGCCCAGCAATTTGAACTGGCAGTGCAGCAAATCACGCCAATCACTCCGTTGTTTTACGACATGTTCCGCCCGGCAGCGGCGCAGCAGCGTTTCCGGGACAGCTGTGTCCGGCTCTGCCGCCAGTGCTCTGGACAGTTCTTTTTCAAAGGCTCGATTCATCTCCAGTCCTCCTTTTCCAATTGCATTTTCAAGGTTTTCAATGCGGCACGCAGGCGGGACTGCACCGTGCGCAGGGGCAGACCTGTGATCTGCGCGATCTCCCGCAATTTAAGCTGTTGTGCGAACCGCAGCAATACTAGTTCCCGCTGTTCCGGCTCCAACTGGGCCGTCAGCGCTCGCAGGTTTGCTTTCTCCTCTGCCGCAGCAAAGCCGCTTTCCTGATAGGCGGGTTCGTCCGGCAAGCTCTCCAGTGATACCTCCGTCCGCTTCATCGTACGGTTCAGATCGATGCAAATGTTTTTTGCGATTTTGTACAGAAAGGGACGGAATGCCCCCTGAAATCCACCACAGGAATCCAGCCAGCGCACCGCTTTCAAAAAGGTTTCCTGTGCTGCATCCTGCGCCTGCTGCTCGTCCGCTGTATGCCAACGGCAATAGTTCAGAATTTGTGGGTAGTACGCTGTAATCAGAGTGTCCAACGCACCTGTATCTCCGCTCTGCACTTTCCGCAGCAATAATTCTGTCTGGATACGGTTCACCCCCTTCCTGTCTATTAAAACGTCCCATATCATCAAAATGATTTCCGTTTTTTCAAAAATCTCAAATAATTGTCTTTATCCTGTTCTTATAGCTTTATCATAATAAAGAGCCTTGTGTTTTTCCTTGTCAAGAGGGCTGGCACCGTCCAGCCCTCTCTCTTTTTGCCAAAGTTTTCATTGTTTTTTCTTGCACACTGCCGAAAGTGACGTATTCTCAAAAGTTCGCGTTTGCGCAGCGCAGCGGAGCAATGAAAGCCCCAGTGGGGCTTTTAAGCGACAGAACGGTCTTGCGCAGCAAGATGGAGGGGCCTCGCCCCGACAAGTTCACGTTGACACGGCTCGATTTTTGTGGTAATCTATCCCAACAATTGAATATAACATATTTTTACATATTCGTTCAGCCGTTACATAACCGACTAGCATGACCTTCCAGAAAAAGCGAAGGCAGGGCTGGTCTGTTCTGTGACGGCTTTTTTGTTTCCGTTTTGCCTGTTGCACCTTGAAAACCGCATGACCGTCTGCATGGGATACACGGCGATGACCCCGCAAGGGAGAGCCGGAAAACGCCGCCGGAAGGGGGCAGGAAATCCATGCAGGGAGAACGGCAGGACGTTGATGCAAAAAGGCCGACATCTTCGCCCCGCAATGTGCGCAGACGACGATGCCGGCCAATAATGTTGGATTGCTGCTCTTTTGGGCAGCATTTTTGTTTTGCACTACTTTTTTACTTCTTTTACTGATGGCCCGCTTTTCAGTTGCATGAAAAGCGGGCCTTGCTGCTATTTATAGACCTTTGTGCAGGGATAGATTTTTCTTCGGATGATATCTACCCGCATTTCCTTTTTGCATTTCGGGCAATACATCGGGAAACGAAGCGCCAATGTATCTTGATAAATCTTTGTTTTCGTCTTATTGTGGCAAACCGGGCAATTAACCCATACAGATTTTGCGGTACATTCATTTGCCAAACAGTCTGCTCTTTTTTTGGTGCCGCCTTTTACTACAAACATCTACGGTTTTGCCTTCTCCGAACGCAATGCACACACATTTTGATATATGTTTCCATAGAAAACCGCACTACCCGCCACAATGCTCCGTGCCCCGGCCGCATAGGCGCCGGGCAGGGTACCGGGGGTGATACCGCCATCCACCTGGATGACGGTATTGCTCCCCTGCCCTTGCAGCAGACTTTTGGCAGCAGCGATCTTCTCGTTGCTGCCGGGCAGATAGACCTGCCCGCCGCAACCGGGGTGTACCGTCATCAGCAGCAGCTGCGAAATTTGGGCCAGGTACGGCAGGGCCGATTCCACCGGCGTTTCGGGGTTGAGTACCAGCCCGGCTTGCATCCCGGCGGCGCAGATGGCCCGCAGGGCCGCTTCCGGCCCGCCCGGGATCTCGTAATGGACCGAGACCCGCTTTACCCCCAGTTCCTCCAGTTCCGGCAGAAAATCCAGCGGCTTTTCCACCATCAGGTGAACGTCTAGGGGTTTGGTGGTCAGGCGTTCCATCGTACGCACCATGCCCGTACCAAAGGAGATGGCCGGCACAAAGTGCCCGTCCATCACGTCGATGTGAAAGGCATCCACACCGGCGGCATTGGCCGCCCGCATGTCCCGCTCCAGATTGGCAAAGTCGGCGGCCAGAATGGATGCACACAGTTCAAACATTATTCTTCCTCCAGCTGGGATACCCGACGGCTGTGACGCTCCTCCTCCGAGAAAGGCGTGTCCAGGAAGATGTCCACGATTTCCAGCGCCAGGCCGGGTCCGGTGACCAGCGCGCCCAGAGCAAGCACGTTGGCGTTGTTGTGCAGGCGGGTGGCTTTGGCAGAGAAGCAATCCCCGCACAGCGCGCAGCGGATGCTGGGCACCTTGTTGGCGGCGATGGAGATGCCGATGCCGGTGCTACAGATGACGATGCCTTTTTCGCACTCGCCCGATGCCACGGCATGGGCCACCGCCTTGCCATAGACGGGGTAATCCACCGAAGCGGTAGAATCACAGCCGAAGTCCCGGTATTCCAGTCCGCGCTGCCGCAGGTGAGCCAAAATCTTCTGCTTGAGTTCGTATCCGCCGTGGTCGCAGCCGATGGCGATCATCTTACACCAGCTCCTTTACAGCGGCGATGATGGCGTCGGAACGCAGGCCGAACTGCTCCAACAGTTCCCATGCGGGGCCGGAGTGGCCGAACACGTCCCTGACGCCCACGCGGCGCATGGGGATGGGGCACTGTTCGCCCAGCACGGCGGCCACGGCCTCGCCCAGACCGCCCAGGATGCTGTGCTCCTCGCAGGTGACGACGGCACCGCACTCTTTGGCCGCTTTGACGACCAGTTTCTCGTCCAGCGGCTTGATGGTGCACAGGTTGATCACCCGGGCCTGAATGCCCTCGTTCTTCAGCTGCTCGGCGGCAATGAGGGCCTCGTTCACTTCCAGGCCGGTGGCGATGATGGCCACATCGCTGCCCTCGGTGAGCTGTTCGCCCTTGCCGATCTCGAACTTGAAGGTAGCTTCATCATGGAACACTGGCAGGGCCAGGCGGCCGAAGCGCAGGTAGACGGGGCCTTCGTGCTCATAGGCAGCCTTGACGGCAGCCTTGGCCTCCACGTCGTCGGCAGGGCAAAGCACCGTCATGCCGGGGATGGAGCGCATAAGGGCGAAATCCTCGCAGCACTGGTGAGAGGCGCCGTCCTCGCCCACCGAGATGCCGCCGTGGGTGGCACCGATCTTGACGTTCAGGTGGGGGTAGCCGATGGAGTTGCGGACCTGCTCAAAGGCGCGGCCTGCGGCGAACATGGCAAAGCTGGAGGCAAAGGGCACCAGCCCCATAGCCGCCATACCGGCGGCGGTGGCCATCATGTTGCTCTCGGCAATGCCGCAGTCAAAATGGCGGTCGGGATAGGCTTTTTTGAAGACGCCAGTCTTGGTGGCGGCGGCCAAATCGGCGTCCAGCACCACCACGTCGGGGTGACCTTTTGCCAGTTCTACCAGCGCGGCGCCGTAGCTGTCGCGGGTGGCAATTTTTTTGACCTCACTCATACCTGCGCCTCCAGTTCTGCCAGTTGAGCGTTCAGCTCGTCCATGGCAATCTTGTATTCCTCGTCGTTGGGGGCCTTGCCGTGCCAGCCTACCTGGTTCTCCATGTAGCTGACGCCCTTACCCTTGGTAGTATTCATCAGGACGGCTGTGGGGGCGCCTGTCTGGGTGTGGAAATACTGGAACGCATCTTCGATTTGGGCGAAGTCGTGACCGTCAATGGTGACGGTACGGAACCCGAAGTCCCGCATCTTGGCATCCACCGGGTCGGTGGGCATCACTTCGCTGGTGGGGCCGTCGATCTGCAGCCCGTTCAGGTCAATAATGACACAGAGATTGTCCAGTTTGTACTTGGCGGCGAAGAGGAACGCTTCCCACACTTCCCCCTCCTCGATCTCGCCATCGCCCAGGAGAGCATACACACGCACATTATCCTTGTGCAGGTACTTGGCGGCTTTGGCCATGCCTGTCGCACAGGAGATGCCCTGGCCCAGGCTGCCGGTGGACATATCCACACCGGGCACCGTGTTCATATTGGGGTGGCCCTGCAGATAGCTGTCAATGTGGCGCAGGGTGGGCAGGTCCTCCACCGGGAAAAATCCCCGGTAGGCCAGCGCGCTGTACAGCCCCGGCGCGGTATGTCCCTTGGAGAGCACGAACCGGTCCCGGTCCTCCCATTTCGGGTTGGTTGGGTCGACGCGCATTTCCTTATTATAAAGGTAAGTAAACATATCGGCGGCGGACAGGCTGCCGCCGGGGTGCCCGGCTTTGGCACCGTGGGTGGATTCAATCACGCCCATACGCACCTTGCAGGCTGCGATCTGCAGCTTCAGACGTTCTTCCTTTGTCATATCACTCACCAAACACCTTGCAGTAGTCTTCCTTGAACTTCTCGATGCCGGAATCGGTCAGCGGATGATGCAGCATCTGCTCAATGACCTTGTAGGGCACGGTGGCGATGTCGGCACCGGCCAGGGCACAGTCGGTCACGTGCATGGGGTTGCGCACGCTGGCCGCGATGATCTGGGTCTCGATGTCGGGGTAGTTGAGGAACATGTCGTGGATGGTCTCGATGAGCTCGATGCCCCGCTGGGAGATATCGTCCAGGCGCCCCAGGAAGGGGCTGACGTAGGTGGCACCGGCGCGAGCGGCCAGCAGCGCCTGGTTGGCGCTGAAAATCAGGGTGCAGTTGGTGGGGATGCCCTTGGCGGACAAGGCTTTGATGGCCTTGAGGCCCTCGGCAGTCATGGGGATTTTTACGACCATGTGCTTGGGGTCCAGGGCGTAGATGGCCTCGCCTTCCTTGACCATCGTCTCGGCATCGGTGGTGGTGGCTTTCACCTCACCGCTGATGGGGCCGTCCACGATGGTGGCAATTTCAGCCAGCGTCTCGGCGTAGTCCCGGCCCTCCTTGGCGATGAGGCTGGGGTTGGTGGTGACGCCTGCGATGACGCCCATGTCGTTTGCGGCGCGGATCTCGTTGACGTTCGCGGTATCAATAAAGAATTTCATAACAAAAGACTTCCTTTCTAATCAATCCCAGGGATTCTCGGTGGGATAGGGCAGGCTGTCGAGCTGGTTGTAGGCAATGTCGCCGATGCCCAGGAACTTGAACACCTCAAACAGCGCCTTACCGTAATGGCCGAATGCAACGGCGCCGTGGTGGGGGTAGCGCTTCTGGATCAGCACATGGCGGTAGAAGCGGCCCATCTCGGGGATGGCAAAGATGCCGATGCCGCCGAAAGAACGGGTGGCCACAGGCAGAACTTCGCCCTGGGCGATGTAGGCGCGGAGGTTGCCCTCGCTGTCACACTGCAGGCGGTAGAAGGTGATGTCGGACGCCGCGATGTCACCTTCCAGTGTGCCACGGGTAAAGTCGGGCTCGCTGCCCGCCGGCTCCAGCAGACGGTGCTGGATCAGCTGGTACTTCACGGCACGGTCGGCGCACATCTTGCAGGACGGCGTGTTGCCGCAGTGGAAGCCCATGAAGGTATCGGTAATCTTGTAGTCGAACTTGCCGGCGATATCCTCGTCGTAGATGTACTTGGGCACGCTGTTGTTGATATCCAGCAGAGTGACGGTGTCGCCGGAAACGCACATACCGATATATTCGCTCAGGGCACCGTAGATATCCACCTCGCAGGAGACAGGGATGCCGCGGCTGACCAGGCGGCTGTTCACATAGCAGGGCTCAAAGCCGAACTGGGACGGGAAAGCCGGCCAGCACTTGTCGGCAAAGGCCACATACTTCTTGCTGCCCTTGTGGGCTTCGGCCCAATCCAGCAGGGTCAGTTCGAACTGGGCCATGCGGGCCAACAGGTCGGGGTAATACTTGCCCTCGCCCATCTCGGCGGCCATGTCGGCGCAGACCTCGGGGATGCGGGGGTCGTCGGCGTGCTCTTTATAAGCCACCAGCAGGTCCAGCTCGGAGTTTTCTTCCACTTCCACGCCCAGCTCATACAGGCCCTTGATGGGGGCATTGCAGGCGAAGAAGTCCTGAGGACGGGGGCCAAAGGTGATGATCTTGAGGTTTTTCACGCCCAGCACGGCCCGGGCAATGGGCAGAAACTCCGCTATCTTGTCCGCCAGTTCCTCGGCGGTGCCCACGGGGTACTCGGGGATGTAGGCTTTCAGGTGGCGCATACCCAGGTTATAAGAACAGTTCAGCATGCCGCAGTAGGCGTCGCCGCGGCCGTTGATCATGTCGCCGTCACCCTCGGCAGCCGCCACGTACATGACGGGGCCGTCGAAGTATTTGGCGATGAGGGTCTCCGGCGTCTCGGGACCGAAGTTGCCCAGGAACACTGTCAGGGCGTTGCAGCCCGCGGCCTTGACCTCCTCGACAGCCTTGAGCATATCGGTCTCGTTTTCCACCGTGACGCTGCACTCATAAGGCTCAAAGCCTTTGATCTTGCAGGCGGTCACGATGTTCTGGCGGCGCCGGGTGGACAGGGCAATGGGGAAACAGTCGCGGCTGACAGCCACAATGCCCAGGCGGACTTCGGGAATGTTGGTAGACTTCATTCAAGTTCCTCCGTTTTCTATGTGGATGATTCTAGTTATAGATCTTTTTCGATATCAATGTTCTCGCCGGTCAGGGCCGCCACAGCGCCCTGGGCGGCCTCGGCGGAATCGGGATGAGCCAGCAGCCACTTGTTGCAGGCCCAGAGGTATGCATCGTCCCCGCCCTTGATGGGCATATTCGGCTTGTCGGTGTTGGTTCCCTTGGGAAGAGCCACCAGCACCTTGAATCCGTTGGCGGGGTCGGTGTGGCAGGGGGCGTAGTGCAGGGTGGTGGCGTAGACTTCCAGCAGAGCCGGGATGCCATCCAGGCATGCCTGCCACCAGGAGGAAGGATCCTGTTCGCTCCATCCCGTATGAGGCATACTTAGAGGATATTCCCGGGAAACCTGGTTGCACGCCTTGCCGGTTTCGTCCACCAGAAGAAATTTGCACGCCGAGGTACCCAGATCCACGGCTTGCGCATTCGGCTGGCGATCATGTCCTTGGAAGAAATTTGCACGCCGAGGTACCCAGATCCACGCCGATATACAACATAAGAATACCGTCTTTCCAGCCATTCTTTCGTAAAGAACATTTATATAAGTTCTTTACACAAGATACTGCAAGTATACATCACTGTCAATCATCAAAACCAACAAAAAGTAGTTGAAAAATATCGCCATATATCCACATAAATTTCTGATTCGGTTGACTTTTTTGTTGTGGTTGGGTAAGATGAAAGTATTTTACATTGATTTCACTTTTGAAAAGTTAAGGCAATACCGCATAATTCTAAGTGCCGATACGGCGAGCGAGGTGCGGCAAATGCTAAGCCAAAAGCGCAGATAATACTGGATGCTGCAAAGGTGAGCGCCGCCAGTGGCGGAAACAGCGAACCGAAGC
>NZ_PSQF01000072.1:0-13559 GCF_003324125.1 Subdoligranulum sp. APC924/74
TATTATCTGCGCTTTTGGCTTGGCATCTGCCGCACCTCGCTCGCCGTATCGGCACTTAGAATTATGCGGTATTGCCTTGATCATTCCGGAGCTTTGGCACATCTGCCATAATGAGATTTGCCGCAAGGTTTGTCTGCGGTGTCGGGGACGCTGCTCCCCTACTGTGGGGCAAGGTATATCACACATTTTTATTGTACGGTCAGGCCGCCTTCAGTGGGGGGCGGGTGACCCCGCCCTACCATACAAAAAACTGCACAGCGTTTGGGCTGTGCAGCTTCATCAAAATTATCGTTTTGTCAGCAGGAGCTTATTCCGTACCTGAACTATCCTGCGTATCCCCACCGGTATCCCCGGTATCAGCTTCAGGTTCGCTCTGGGCATCGGTCTGGTCGTCCGCCGTGCTGTCCGGTTCAGCGATGCCGTCGGCGGTATCACCTGTGGGATTGCCGGTATCGGCCATGCTGGAATCCAGGTTGTTCTGCACCAATTCCTGCGGGTCACCGGAATTGGTAGTCGGGGCTGCGGTCGAAGCAGACACTTCGGGCTGCATATCGCTTTCCTGCAATGCACTCAGATACCACTTACGGCCCTCGCCGCGGGTGAACACATAGTCCATATACTTGGTCGGCTCCGTGGGGGCGGTCAGGTTGATCTCGCCGCTGGAGCTATTGTTGATGGTGGGGATATAGCCAACCGTCACATAGGTCTTGCCGCTCTGGGTGGAAATCTTTTCCACTTCCGGGGTATACATAGCCACCATGCTGGTAACAGGAACCAGATAGCCCTGCTTTTCCTCGTCATAGGTATAATTGAACTCTTCGGTCTGGAAAGAGCCATCGGTGATCTTGTAATCCGGGCCAAGCAGGTTGGTCAGGTAGGTGTCAACTTCCAGTTTGGGCAGAATGATGGAGCCGGTTTCGCTGTCGCGCTCATAGTCGCTCAGGCCGTTATCCCGCTTTTGGATCTGGTACACGGCGCCCCAGATGGCAGCCTGTAAAAACTCCGACTGATCCACCTTGCTCACATCGTCAAACGGCATAGTGTCAAACATGACAAGACCGTACAGACGGTCGGCATAGCTCTGGCGGCGTTCGGTATCATCCAACGCGCTGCGCAGCACGCCAACCACCCAGCTTAATACGGTAAACAGACCAATGATAATCAATACGATTGCCACTGCACCCACGATCTGGCGTGAAAAGCGGCGGTTATTGCGCAGTTGTTCTTCTCTGGAAATTGCCATTCAAAAAAACCTCAAGATCAATCAAGTAAAATAATAATTAAAAATAATTAAAAAATAATAAAGAATAATGGTGGTATGCGCGCCGTGCGCGCATGATTAAAATAGGCTCCGCACGCCGGGTTAGGCTTGATTGCTTACCAAAAGCAGCGCCCAATTTTTATAAGCTGTGCCGCAGGCACAGCGATTCACCTTCATTATTATTTATTTTTTATTCACTATTCTTTGTTCTGCTGTCACAAACAGCAGAACTAGTATACCACAAACGCCGCCGCTTTGCAAAGCGGCGGCGGGGTGTTTTGCAGAATTTAACAAATGTGCGGCAGCATTACTTGTTTTTGTACATCTGCTCGTAATACTTCTGGTAGTTGCCGCTGGTCACGTGGTCCATCCACTCTTCGTGGGCCAGGTACCAGTCAATGGTCAGCACAATGCCCTTCTCGAACGGGGTTTCGGGGTACCAGCCAAGATCGTTCTTGATCTTGGTGGGGTCAATGCCGTAACGGCGGTCATGGCCCAGGCGGTCCGCCACGTGCTTGATCAGCTCTTCGCTGATGCCCTCATCCTTCAGGCGGTCATGCAGCTGCTCGATGACAGTCTTGACGATGAAGATGTTGGGGCGCTCGTTATGGCCGCCGACATTGTAAACTTCGCCGTCCTTGCCGCCGTTGGCAACCATATCAATGGCTTTGCAGTGGTCCATGACATACAGCCAGTCACGGATCTGCATACCATCGCCGTAAACCGGCAGAGTCTTGTGGTGCTTGGCGTTGTTGATGAGCAGCGGAATCAGCTTTTCGGGGAACTGATACGGACCATAGTTGTTGGAGCAGCGGGTGATGTTGATGGGCATGCCATAGGTATCATGGAATGCTTTCACGAACATATCGGCGCTGGCTTTGGAAGCGGAGTACGGGCTGTGCGGGCACAGCGGGGTCGTTTCCATAAAGTAGCCTTCGGCGCCCAGGGCACCGTATACTTCATCGGTGGAAACCTGCAGGTACTTTTTGCCTTCCTTCCAGGTCTTGGCGTCGGCATCGTACCAGGCATCCTTGCAGCACTGCAGCAGGTTAACGGTGCCCAGAACATTGGACTCAACAAAAATTTCCGGGTTGCGGATGCTGCGGTCAACGTGGCTTTCGGCAGCAAAGTTGATGACGTAATCCGGGTCATATTTGGCGATCAGGTCGGTGACAAGGGCCTTATCGCAGATATCGCCCTTGACGAAGATATGGCGGGCATCGTCCTTGATATCTTCCAGGTTTTCCAGGTTGCCGGCATAGGTCAGCTTATCCAGGTTGACCAGGCGGATATCCTGGTATTTTTCCAGCATATAGTGGACAAAGTTGGAGCCAATAAAACCGGCACAGCCGGTAACAAGATAAGTTTTCATTTATTTACCATCCCAATTATTGAAAAAGTCCTGAATTGCATCTTTCCAGTCGCGCATGTCATCGCCGACACTGCACCGCAGGGCGCGGTTTTCCAGTGCGCTCCATGCCGGGCGGTCTGCAGATTTGGGGTTCATCTCTTTATATTGTGCGCTGGTAACGGGCTTTACGGTGCACGGCAGGCCGGACAGGCGGATGATCTCGGATGCGAAATCATACCAGCTGCAAATGCCGCTGCCGGTGCAGTGGTAAATGCCGTAATCATGGCTGACTGCCAGCTTTAAGATATGGTAGGCCAGATCCACCGCATTGGTGGGGTTGCCCAGCTGGTCGTTGACAACATTCAGGGTGTCATGCGTTTTGGCCAGGTTGACCATAGTTTTGACAAAGTTTTTGCCGTAATAGCTGTACAGCCAAGCCGTGCGCACGATGAAGTGGCGGCGGCAGAACTGCTGCACATAGGTTTCGCCCAGCAGCTTGGTCTGGCCGTAGGCCGAAATAGGGGCGGGCAGGGCACTTTCATCCAACGCCACACCGCCGTTGGCTGTACCGGAGAATACATAGTCGGTAGAAATATGGATCAGGCGGGCATTGATCTTTTCGCATGCCAATGCCAAGTTGCGCGGGCCAAGGGCGTTGACGCGGTAAGCGGCATCGCGGTTGGTTTCGCAGCCATCCACGTTGGTAAAAGCAGCGCAGTTGATGACGGTATCCGGCTGGGTGCGGCGGATATAGGTCACAGTGGCTTCGCGGTCGGTAATATCCAGCTCATCCACATCAACGGCGATCACCGTTGCTTTGCGCAGGCGCTCCGGCAGCGGGCCAAGGGCGCATTCTTCATCAGCCAGCTGTTTTTGCAGCTCGGTTCCAAGCTGTCCATGGCAGCCGGTAATCAGAATTTTCATCTTGTGCCTCTTTCTTTATACCGCATCAATATTTCAGGCGGTCATCGGCAACATTGCGCAGGTGCTGGCCATAGGGGCTTTTGCCATAGCGCTCGGCGCTTTCCAACAGTTTGCCGCGGTTGATCCAGCCGTATTTATAGGCGATCTCTTCCGGGGCGGAGATCTTGATGCCCTGGCGCTGTTCAATCATGCGCACAAAGTCGGCGGCTTCCACCAGGCTGTCCATCGTGCCGGTATCCAGCCAGGCATAGCCGCGGCCCAGCAGCTGCACATCCAGCTTGCCTTCCTGCAGGTACATCTCATTCAGGGTGGTAATTTCCAGTTCGCCGCGGGCGCTGGGCTTTACCTGTTTTGCCTTTTCGCACACATCTTTGCTGTAAAAATACAGGCCGGTAACCGCATAGTTGCTCTTGGGCTGTGCGGGCTTTTCTTCAATGGAAGTTGCCTGGCCGTTTTCGTCAAATGCCACCACGCCGAAGCGTTCGGGATCGGTGACATAGTAGCCGAACACAGTGCTGCGGCCGGCTTCGGCGTTGGCGGCAGCGGACTTGAGCCGCTTGGAGAAACCTGCGCCGTAGAAAATATTATCGCCCAGTACCATAGCGCAGGGCTCACCGTTAATAAACTCTTCACCCAGGATAAAGGCCTGTGCCAGACCGTCCGGGGAGGGCTGCACTTTATATTGCAGGTGCAGGCCGTACTGGCTGCCATCCCCCAGCAGCGCTTCAAAGCGCGGCGTATCGGTTGGGGTGGAAATGATCAGGATATCCTGGATGCCTGCCAGCATCAGGGTAGACAGCGGGTAATAGATCATGGGCTTATCATACACAGGCAGAAGCTGCTTGGATGTGACCATGGTCAGCGGGTACAGGCGGGTACCAGCACCGCCGGCGAGGATGATACCTTTCATGATGACGCTCCTTTTCAGTGACCGCAGTTGCGGCGAATTATAGGCAGCGCCTATACCGCGCCGCCTGATTTGCCGTGCGTCACCGCCCATCCCACAGGGGCATAAATCCGCACAATTATTTTCTATTATATCGTATTCTATGCCCCTTGGCAAGAGGGAAAATTGAGGGAGCAGAGCCAACAAGATTTGCGAGGGAAAACGTAAAACACATTTGCCGCAAGGCCCCGGAACGGTCAAGACCGTTCCCTGCAAAACATTTTATAACGTGCAACAAACATTATAAGCATTCGTAGGGCGCTGCGCCCGCAGGCGCGTTTCGGAGGCCCGCTTGACGGGCAATGCCCGTCCGTTTGCAAAGCAAACCCGCTCGTGCAGTTGCAAAACCCACTGGGTTTTGCAACTGCTCGCCATCACATTTTCGTAAAGGCAACACCGCACAATTCCCGCCTGACGGCTTAAGCACTG
Source organism: Subdoligranulum sp. APC924/74 (assembly GCF_003324125.1). Lineage (NCBI taxonomy): Bacteria > Bacillati > Bacillota > Clostridia > Eubacteriales > Oscillospiraceae > Subdoligranulum > Subdoligranulum sp. APC924/74. The sequence goes on from NZ_PSQF01000072.1 coordinate 4,912, forward strand.
CTCCGGCGGCTGCGGCACGGCATCTGCGTTGCCAAAATGCTCGATAATACACAAAGTATTATCTGCGCTTTTGGCTTAGCATCTGCCGCACCTCGCTCGCCGTATCGGCACTTAGAATTATGCGGTATTGCCTAAACTCAAATGTGACCTTCTGGCTCGCAACCCTGCAACCGGGGCAGCGCCCCGGCTCTTAGGCCGGAGATGAATGACCTCATCCCGCCGCGGCTTTGCTCTATTACGCATTTACATTCCCGCAGCAAGCCGAACCCCATTTGTAGGGGTTAAACATATGGCAGCATCCACGGGATAAATCAATGCTTATACAAAATGCCGCACCCATACCAGGTGCGGCATCTGTTTTATTCGCTTTGGTTATTTCGCGTACTCGGTGGCGCGGCTTTCGCGGATCACGCTGACCTTGATCTGGCCGGGGTAATCCAGCTCGTCCTCGATCTTTTTGGCAACCTGGCGGGCCAGCAGGATGACCTGATCATCACCAACCTTATCCGGCTGGACCAGGATGCGGACCTCGCGGCCTGCCTGCACGGCGTAAGAGCTTTCAACGCCCTCAAAGCCGTTGCACAGGGCTTCCAGCGTTTCCAAACGCTTGATATAGCTTTCCATGTTTTCACGGCGGGCACCGGGGCGGGCTGCGCTGATGGCATCCGCTGCCATAATAATGAAGGCAAGCACCGTCTTGGGCTCCACATCACCGTGGTGGGCTTCGATTGCATGAATAATCTGCGGGTTCTCGCGGTACTTCTTGCAGATATCCACACCGATCTGCACATGGCTGCCCTCGATCTCATGGTCAAGGGCCTTGCCGATATCATGCAGCAAGCCTGCGCGGCGTGCCAGCTGAACGTTCACGCCAAGCTCGCCAGCCATCAGGCCGGCCAGCCATGCCACTTCCAGAGAATGGCTCAGCACATTCTGGCCATAGCTGGTGCGATACTTCAGGCGGCCGATCAGCTTGACCAAATCGGGATGCAGGCTGTGGATACCAAGGTCCATCACAGCCTTTTCGCCCTCGCGCTTCATCTGAATTTCCAGTTCGCGGCGGCACTTATCCACGGTCTCCTCAATGCGGGCCGGGTGGATACGGCCATCGGCGATCAGGCGCTCCAGGGCCATGCGGGCCACTTCACGGCGGGTCTGGTCAAAGCTGGAAAGGGTGATGGCTTCCGGCGTATCGTCAATAATGAGGTCACAGCCAGTGGCAGTTTCCAGAGCGCGGATGTTGCGGCCCTCGCGGCCAATGATGCGGCCCTTCATCTCGTCAGAGGGCAGCGGCACCACGCTGACGGTGGCTTCACTGGTGGCATCGGCTGCGCAGCGGGCAATGGCCTGGCCGACCAGCTCACGGGCGATGGCATCACATTCGTCCTTCATGTTAGCCTGATAGGCGCTGATCTTCATGGCCTTTTCGTGGGTCAGCTCATCGTCAATGTTCTTCAACAACACGGCGCGGGCATCTTCCTGGGTCATGGCGGCGATGGTTTCCAGCTTTTCGGTCTGGCGCAGCTTGAGCTGTTCCAGTTCGTCCAGGCGGGCTTCCACCAGTTCGCCGCGCTTTTTCAGGTCCTCTTCCTTGCGCTCCATGGCGGCGGTGCGCTTATCCAGCGCTTCCTCCTTTTGGTCCATGCGGCGTTCCTGGCGGCTGATCTCCGCGCGGCGGTCCTTGATTTCCTTGTCGGCGTCAGCTTTCAGCTTGAACGCCTCGTCTTTGGCCTCGATGATGGTTTCCTTGCGCTTCTGCTCGGCAGCCTTGATGGCATCGTTCACGATGCGTTTGGCTTCCTCTTCGGCAGAGCCGATCTTGGCTTCGGCGGTACGCTTCCGGTTTTCCCCGCCAAAATAATAACCAAGCGCCCCGCACACGGCAGCGGCAACGACAACCAGCACCCACATCAAAATTGGGGGCATGGCAGTTTCACTCCTTACAAAACTCAAATCAAATGCAGGAGGGCGCAGCACAAGCGGAACGCTTTTATTTCTGGCATACCTGAAAAGCCCGGGCAGCCCGCGCCTGTTTTATCTGGCAGCTACCATGGGTACACTGCCAGCATCTTACAGCGCAAGGGGCTGACCTTTGCGGTTCAAATACTGCCTGCGATATTCTATACAAAATGGGGCGATAATCCAAAGCATACCCAAAAGCGGATACACCTCAAGCCCCATATACACAAATAAAACGAAAAAACGCCAAATTTGCGGCGGTAAAACAAATATCTGAAAAGCGGCGTTCCCGATGGGCGACACCCTTAAGTCCTATCTAATATTGTAGCTACATTGCAGGAAATTGTCAAGGAATTGTTACAACACCGTGAACGTTCCCACCTGGCACAAAAATTGGCAGAAATGCACCTGCGGGGCCGCCTGCCAGCTTCAAAGCAGGGGCCCTGTCTGTATTCTTATGATAAATTGGGAGTAGCCGATGGCAAAGCGGGCCGGGAGCCCCTGCCGGGTGCGGCCCGTTTTTTCCATCATATCACAGTTTTGGGCCAAGGTCATCTTTTGTTACGGTGTAAAATTTTGCGCCGCCCCCTTGACTTCCCCGCCGGGGTGGTATATAGTAAAGGCAACTTCATCCTGAATAAAACGTTGAGGCAGACAATACATGCTGGAACGCGCAAAAGAGAGAACCGCCGCCGAATTTGGCGTGGTGCAAGCGGTTTTGCAGGCGGGCAGCACAGTTACCACTGCCGAGTGCGAAGGCGAACCTTCGCCGGGGTAGCGCCCCGTTACCGGTGCTTACAAAACAGGGCTTTGGGCCTTTGTTTTACGAGTGGGATGCTTTGCCGCGTCCAATTCGGGTGGAACCGTGGAGTATGAATTTGTATGCTTCATCCCGTTTATGGTCAAGAATGGGATGGAGCATTTTTGTTTACCCAAAGGAGCGTTTACCAATGAAAATCATTTACAAAGACGGCACTGTTGCCGAATGCCCGAAAGAAGAAGAACTGCACGTTCTGCGCCATACGGCTGCCCACATTATGGCACAGGCCATCAAGCGCCTGTATCCGCAGGCCGACTTTGCCTTTGGCCCCGCTACCGAAAACGGCTTTTTCTATGATGTTGACCTGGGCGATACCAAACTGAGCGATGAAGACCTTGCCAACATTGAAAAGGAAATGAAGAAGATCTGCAAGGAAAACCTTGCCATCAAGCCGTTCATCCTGCCGCGCGATGAAGCTGTGAAGCTGATGACCGAGCGCCAGGAGCACTATAAGCTGGAGCATATGGACGACCTGGCCGATGAGACCGAGTTCAGCTTCTACCAGCAGGGCGAGTACGTTGATATGTGCATCGGACCCCACCTGACCTACACCAAGGCTCTGAAGGCGTTCAAGATCACCCAGCAGAGCGGCGCTTACTGGAAGAATGACAAAGAGAACAAGATGCTGACCCGCATCAACGGCGTTGCTTTCCGCAACCAGGAAGAGCTGGAAGCCTGGGAAAAGCAGCAGCAGGAAGCCCGCGAGCGCGACCACCGCAAGATCGGCAAGGAAATGCGCCTGTTCATGACCGACGACCTGGTTGGCCGCGGCCTGCCCATGTTCCTGCCCAACGGCTACATCATCTGGCAGCAGCTGGAAGATTACATCAAGGGCAAGGAGCGCGAGCGCGGCTACCTGCACGTTATGACCCCCTGCATCGGCACCGTGAACCTGTACAAGACTTCCGGCCACTGGGATCATTACCGTGAGAACATGTTCCCCGCCATGGAGATGGAGGGTGAAAGCTATGTTCTGCGCCCGATGAACTGCCCCCACCACATGATGATCTACGCCAACCGCCCGCACAGCTACCGCCAGCTGCCCATCCGCATTGGCGAAATTGCCCACGACTTCCGTTATGAGTCCAGCGGCACCCTGAAAGGCATTGAGCGCGGCCGTCATTTCTGCCAGAACGACGCCCACCTGTTCTGCACCCCGGAGCAGATCAAGAGCGAAGTTGCCAATGTCTGCAGCCTGATCTTTGACGTCTACAAGGATTTCAACATCACCGATTACCGCTGCGTGCTGTCCCTGCGTGACCCCGCCGACAAGAAGAAGTACCATGATGACGATGCCATGTGGAACCATGCTGAGAGCGCTCTGCGCGAAGTTCTGACCGAGCTGGGCATCAACTTTACCGAGGAGATCGGCGAAGCTGCTTTCTATGGCCCGAAGCTGGACGTCAACGTTAAGCCCGCTGTCGGTGCAGAGTACACCCTGTCCACCTGCCAGCTGGACTTCTGCCTGCCTGCCAAGTTCCACCTGACCTACATCGACAAGGACGGCAGCGAGAAGACCCCCGTTGTGCTGCACCGTGCCATCCTGGGTTCTCTGGACCGCTTCATGGCTTATCTGATCGAAGAGACTAAGGGCCGCTTCCCCACCTGGCTGGCTCCCACCCAGGTCAAGGTTCTGCCCGTCAGCGAAAAGACGCTGGATTACGCCCGCACCGTTGCCGACAAGCTGACCGCTGCCGGTGTGCGCGTTGTGCTGGATGAATCCAATGAGAAGATCGGGTACAAGATCCGTGAAGCCCAGCAAGTTGACCGCGTGCCCTACATGCTGGTGCTGGGCGCTAAGGAGGCCGAGGCTGGCAACATCAGTGTGCGTGATCGCAAGGGCGAAACCACCACGCAGGAGCTGGATGCCTTCATCAACAATATCGTGACCGAGATCAAGGAGCGCCGCTACAACTAAGCGTTCCGCGGTTCCACCGAGCTTTACAGCTCCCGATTGCTTCCAGTCGGGAGCTGTTTTGGTATCAGGCCCGCAGATCGTTCATCATCAAGGTTGTTTACCATTCTAAGGAGGTGCAGCATTGAAACGTAAGTTTTTGACCCTGATCGCCGCCGTGGCTGCCGCCATGGCGCTGGCGCTTTCGGCGGGTGCCGAAGCCGCCACGCCGGAAACTGCCGGCAGCCTGACCCCGCTGATGCCCATGTTTGATACCGCTGACACCGGCATTGCCGAATACTCCGGCGATATCGTCCAGGAAGACGCCGCAACGTATGACGCTTCTTATAACACCAATGAGGATGTTGCCGCCAACGAGCGGGATGTTTACAACTACCTGACCGGCACCATGGGCATGAACAGCGCCGCCGCCAGCGGCGTGATGGCCAGCATGTACCGCGAATCTCGTTTTTATGTGGACATTACCAATGACTACGGCACCGCATACGGCCTGTGCCAGTGGTACGGCGACCGCTGGACCAATTTGCAGAACTACTGCAACAACAACGGCCTGGACTGGCATACCCTGTACGGCCAGATGCGCTTTTTGGAATATGAGCTGAACAGCCTTTCCAGCCTGCGCTCTTACATGTATGGTATCAGCAATGATGCCAACGGTGCTTATCATGCTGGGTACGAATGGTGCCGCGTGTATGAACTGGGCGGCAACACCTCTGATACCACCCGCTGCGATTCCCGCGGAACGCTGGCGCGCGATACCTTCTGGCCCAAGTACCAGAACGGCAGCACCGGCGGCTATACCGGCTGGCGCAGCGAGAACGGCCGCGATTACTGGTACGAGAACGGCGTAAAGCAGGGCACCACCGGCCGCGGCAAAGAAATCTATGATGCCTCCAGCGATGCCTGGTACTGGCTGGATGCCGTGGACGGCGGCGCAAAAGCCGTGAACAAAGATGTCTACCAGGAATCGGACGGCGGCAAGTGGGTGCGCTATGATGAAAACGGCCACATGATCAAAGGCGAAAACTGCCAGAACGGCAACTGGTATTACTTTGAGCCTGTCACCGGTGCCATGATCCACGGCCCGTGGACCCTGCCGGATGGCCGCAAGGTCTACTATGACCTGACCACCGGCATTATGCAGTACGGCAATGTGTCCATCAATGGCTCGCTGTATTACTTTGACCCGGTTTACGGCACAATGAAAAGCGGTGCTTTGACCAACTTCTGGGTCACAGACGGCAACGGCAAGAGCTTCTGGTATGAAAGCTGGGTGCGCCAGGGCTGGCAGCCGGGCAGCAGCAATTACCGCGGCAAGGAGATTTACGACCCCGCCAGCGGTGCCTGGTACTGGCTGGACAACGTACAGCAGGGTGCCAAGGCCACCAGCAAGGAAGTATATCAGGATTCCAACGGCGGCAAATGGGTGCGGTACGATGCCAACGGCCACATGATCAAGGGCTGGTACACCCAGGACGGTAAAACCTGGTATTACGACCTGACCACCGGCGCCATGTACAAAGGCTGGCACACCATTGAGGGTTCCACCTACCATTTTGATGAAACCACCGGCGTGAAGGGGTAAATCAGATACAAATATAAATCGTAAAACCGACCGCAGGGGCGAGCAGCATCGCCTTTGCGGTCGGTTTGGTTTTTGGGTGAAATGCACCCGCAGGGTGTGCGGCGGGTGATTGAATGAAATATTGGGCAAGGCCCGGCGTGCGGGACGATGCATCGCGCCCTACAGAGCGTTTATTGGTTGGTCGTGCACAACAAAATGCTCTGTAGGGAACGGTTTCGACCGTTCCGCAACTTTGCCGCATAGGCCATAATATTGCTTGGTACAAGCCGTATCCAAGAACGTCAAAATCGTTTTCGAATACGCCCTCCACTTACTTTACAAAACTACCCTCCAGCGCCAGGTACTGGTCAAACAGCATGCGGCTGACACGGTTGCCGTAAATCACGCTGGGGTGGTCGTTTACTTCCAGCTTGTTGGCAAAGTCGGTGCACATCATTACCAGAACATAATCCCCGTAAGGCGTGTGGATCAGGCCGCCGTCATTGCGGCAGGCATCCATGGAGCCGCTTTTGCTGGCTACATAGATCAGATCCGGATCCGCGTGGGATTCTTCGGGGTCGGTGTAATACGGGGGGATGCTGCCCGCCAGCATGGTGTTGTAGTGCTGCTGGCGGAACACATTGCGCATGGCATCGCTGGCCTGGGGGCTGACCAGCTCGCCCTTTGCCAACAGGGCAAAAAAGCGGCCCATATCCCGCGGGGTAATGGTACCCAGCTTTTCGCTCCAGTTATCGCTGCGCAGGCTGCGGTGCAGCTTGGTGTGGGTGCAGCCAATGCTGCGGATAAACGCATTGATGGTATCCGACCCCAGATAGTCGATCAGCATGTTGGTGGCAATGTTGTCGCTAACAACGATCATCAGGGTGGCAACATCGCGGGCGCGCAGCCTGGCACCTTCGCCTAAGGACCGGATCAGGCCGGATCCGTCCACAAAATGCCGGGCTTCATAGGTCAGTTCGGCATCCAGGCTGGCTTTGCCGGCTTCCGCCTGGGCGTACAGACAGCCCAGAATATAAATCTTGATCGTGGATGCCGATTCAAATTCATCATCAGCCCCACGCTCCACCACATGGCCATGCAGGTCATCTGCGTATACGCACATTTTGGCGTCCAGCCCGCACAGCTCTGCATCAATGCGGCGTTCCAAAGTCAATTCAGGATGCGGCATAATGGTTCTCCTTTTATTTTGGTAGCGTTACAGGTTCTCACTGAAAAAGCGCACGGCGTTGCCGTAAAAAATCTTTTCCACCACACGCTCGGGGACACCCTCTTTTTTCAGCCCCTCGGCCAGCTTGGGCATGTCCTGCGCACCGGCAATTTCCAGGTCGCCGTCAATGCCGTCAAAATCGCTGCCCAAGGCCAGGCAGTCCTCACCGGCCTTATCCATAATATAGCGGGCGTGGCGGGCCATATCGGTGATGCGGCTCCTGACCTGGCTGCGGTCGGGGTTTGTGTCCAGGAAGGAAGCGCAGTAGTTCAGGCCAATCAGGCAGCCCTTTTCGCCCATGGCGGTCAGCATCTCGTCCGTCAGGTTGCGCACATGGGGGCAGCAGGCGCGCGCGTTGGAATGGCTGGCAACAAAAGGCCGCTTTGCCACCCGCAGAATATCCCAGATACCGGCGTCCGATAGGTGAGAAACATCCACCAGCATATGCAGGCGCTGCATCTCCTCCACAAATTCCAAGCCTTTTTCGGTCAGGCCTCCGGTGGTGTTGGCCGGGCGGGGCCACATGTCATCGGTGCCGGGTACAATGTTGGGCTCGGCCAAGCCGTTCTTGAAGTTCCAGGTCAGGGTCATCATCCGCACGCCAAGGCGGTACAGATCCCGCAACGCACCCAGGCTGTCCAGGCAGGCACCACCTTCTTCAACGGTCAGCATCATGCCGCGCTTGCCGGAGGTGAGTAGCGTCTGGATGTCCGCCGCAGTGCGCACCTGCATCAGGTCATCGGGATACTGTTCCAGCAGGCGGTAGAAAATGTCGATTTCTTCTAGGCAGGCCAGCAGGGGGCTTTTTTCCCGTTCCGGTTCCAGGTGAACAAAGCAAGCCATACACTGCAGCAGATAGTCGCCCTGTTTCATGCGTTCCAGATCCATCATTAAATCATTGTGCAAAAAGCTCTTGGGCTTGCCTGCCTGCTGGGCATAGCGCAGCTCGGCCAGGGTATCACAGTGCATATCCCATACTTTCATAAAATCCCCTCCATGGTATACATTTTGTATTTATCTATGGCAACACCGCACAATTCCCGCCTAGCGGCTTAAGCACCGCTTCGGCGGCTGCGGCACGGCATCTGCGTTGCCAAAATGCTCGATAATACACAAAGTATTATCTGCGCTTTTGGCTTAGCAGCTGCCGCACCTCGCTCGC
>NZ_PSQF01000073.1:0-13483 GCF_003324125.1 Subdoligranulum sp. APC924/74
TTATCTGCGCTTTTGGCTTAGCATCTGCCGCACCTCGCTCGCCGTATCGGCACTTAGAATTATGCGGTATTGCCTTAAAAAGGAGATGAGCGCATGAAATGCCCGAATTGGGGTAAAATTTTGGCTGCGGCGGCGCTGTGTGCTGCGCTGTGTGCCTGCAGCAAGCCGCAGGATGTTCTGCCCGATCATACCGCCACGCCGGAAACATCCGCCACGGTTGCCCCAACTGCCACCGTTGTTCAGGCCACCGCCACCCACGCCCCAGCAGATACCACCGTGCCCACTATTCTGCCGCAGACAGCAGATGCCGGGCGCAGTTATGTGGACGACACCCTGTTCATTGGGGATTCCAACACCGTGCGCTACACCATGTACGCCGATGACACCGGAACGGCGTTTTCCACGCTGAAAAACAACATTGGCGTGGTCAGCATGGGGGCCGGTTCCATCACCACCCTGAAATGCGAAAAGTTCAAGGGAGACAGCACCCTGTACACCATTCCGGATGCCGTTGCCAAGTTGCAGCCCAAACGCATTATCATTGGTTTCGGCTCCAACAACCTTGGTGGCAGCTCCACGGATGCCACCAAGTTCATCGCACAGTACCGGGAGGGGCTGGCCGCCATCACCAAAGCGTGGCCCTATGCGGATATTATCGTCAGCGCCATTCCCCCGCTGGACCAGCAGCGGGACAACACCAACCTGACCATGACCCAGGTAGATGCGTACAACGCCGCCCTTGTGACAATGTGCGAGGAGGACGGCTACAAATTTTTGAACACCGCCGAAGTGCTGCGGGATGACGCCACCGGCTGGGCTAAAAAGGACTATACCCTTTCGGACGGGGTGCATCTTTCCAAAGAGGCTGTCACTGCCTATTTTACTTATGTGCGCACCCACGCTTACGTCACGCAGGACCGCCGCCCCGAAAGCACAGTCGTCATCCCGGAGCCGGACGGCGTACCGCTGGGGTTAATCTCCTCGGATCCGATCGCCGTGCGCGGCGCTAAAGTGCCGGTGGAATTTGTGGCCACATCCGGCGGCAGCATCAGCGGTTCCACCAGCCAGAAAGTGAAAAAGGGCGGCACCTGCTCCGCCGTGAAAGCCGTACCCGATGCAGGCTGGAAGTTTGCCGGGTGGACGGCATCGCTGGGGGCGGCCTCCAGCAGTTCTTCCCTGAGCTTTACCGTGCCCAGCAATGCGGACGCCAACGGCGTGATTGTGACAGCACACTTTGAGCCGGACGAACACGAACATGAATTTGTGGAAGTAAAGGATACCCGCATTGAGCCCACCTGTTTGGAATACGGCACCGTAAAAGTCAAGTGCACCATCTGCGGCAAGGTAAAAGAAAAAGAACTGCCCGCCCTGGGGCATGACTATGACAAGGGCGTTATCACCTTGCAGCCCCAGCCCGGTGTAGCCGGGGTGATGACCTACACCTGCCAGCGCTGCGGCTACATCAAAACAGCGCCCATTGAACCGCTGCCCACCGCAACGCCGACAGCTTCGCCCACGTCACCCCCTTCACCGACACCGGCAGTTACCCAGACGCCGGAACCTGTTGTCACACCAGAGCCGATAACTACCCCGGAGCCTACGCAGGAACCTGTCATTACGCCGGAGCCCGAACCGACGGGTGCACCGGAGCCGGTAATTACCGCGGAACCGGCCCCTGACCCAGAGCCGCCGCAGGAAACCGAGCCTGCCAGCGAAGCCCCCACCGAGGTTCCGCAGGAATAACCCTGATTTTTTGATTGCATTTATTTTTGATTTTTTGAAAAGAAGAGGAACTTAATCTTATGAATGACCCCAGCCAGCAGCACATTGGCACCCCGGCGCTGATCCGCCGGTTTACCCCTTACCTGATGCGATACAAACGCATTTTGATTTTTGATTTGTTCTGTGCCGCACTGACCACTTTGTGTGATATCGTGCTGCCTAAAATTATGAGCTACCTAACCAACGCCGCCACCAATCCCGGCATTGTGCTGACGGTTGATGCGGTGTTAAAGCTCGCCCTGCTGTATCTCATTTTGCGGCTGATTGATGGTGCCGCACAGTATTTTATGTCCGGCACCGGCCACATCATGGGCGTTTACATTGAGACCGATATGCGGCGGGATGCCTTTGCCCACCTGCAGCGGTTGAGCCACACCTATTATTCCAATACCAAAGTTGGGCAGATCATGGGCCGCATTACCAACGACCTGTTTGATGTGACCGAATTCGCCCACCACTGCCCGGAAGAATTTTTTATTGCGGGCATCAAAATTGCGGCTTCGTTCATCATCCTGTGCGGGGCCAGCGTACCGCTGACTTTGGTGGTGTTTGCCTGCGTGCCCTTGATGGCGGTTGTATCCATCAAGCTGAACCTGAAGCTTCGCGCCGCGTTCCGCCGCCAGCGGTTCCAGATCGGCGAGCTGAACGCTTCGATTGAGGACAGCCTGCTGGGCCAGCGGGTTGTGAAGGCGTTCGCCGCGGAAGAGGAAGAGAACAAAAAGTTCGAGCAGGGCAACACCGCGTTCCAGACCATCAAGAAGAAAACCTACCATGCCATGGCCGCGTTCAACACCTCCACCCGGCTGTTTGACGGGTTGATGTATCTGGTGGTCATTGTGGCAGGCGGCCTTTCGCTGGTATATGGCACCATCAGCGCTGGCGATTTGGTTGCCTATGTGCTGTATGTTTCCACTTTGATTGCCACCATCCGCCGCATTGTGGAATTTGCCGAGCAGTTCCAGCGCGGCGTGACCGGCATTGAGCGCTTTTTTGACATTATCGATACCCCCGTTGAGATCACTGACGCCCCCGACGCCAAACCGCTGCAGGTGGAAAAAGGCGGCATTGAGTTCCGCGATGTGAGCTTTGAATACCCGGACGACCACAACAAGGTGCTGCGTCATGTAAACCTGAACATCCGCCCCGGCGAGAATCTGGCGCTGGTTGGGCCTTCCGGCGGCGGCAAAACCACCCTGTGCAACCTGATCCCTCGCTTTTATGATGTGACCGGCGGCGAGATTTTAATTGACGGGCAGGACATCCGCCATGTTACCCTGAGCAGCCTGCGCAATGCCGTTGGCGTGGTGCAGCAGGATGTTTACCTGTTCAGCGGCACGGTGGCCGAAAACATCGCTTACGGCAAGCCGGGTGCCACGCGGGAGGAGATCATTGCCGCCGCCAGGCTGGCCGGTGCTGATGGCTTTGTGCGGGAGCTGAAAGACGGGTATGATACCTATGTAGGCGAACGCGGGGTCAAGCTTTCCGGCGGGCAGAAACAGCGCATCAGCATTGCGCGGGTATTTTTGAAGAACCCGCCCATCCTGCTGCTGGACGAAGCCACAAGCGCGCTGGACAACGAGAGTGAGATTCTGGTTGGGCAAAGCCTGGATAAGCTGGCCAAGGGCCGCACCACGCTGACGATTGCCCACCGCCTGACCACCATCAAAAACGCTGACCGCATTCTGGTGCTGGGCAAATCCGGCATTGAGGAAGAGGGCCGCCACGAGGAATTGCTGGCAAAGAAAGGCATTTATTACCGCCTGTGGAACGGGCTGGTCAGCGGGCAGACGCTGTGATGGAAAAGCGGACGCTATGCCGCTTTGTTCCGATATAAAGGCAACACCGCACAATTCCCGCCTTGCGGCTTAAGCACCGCTCCGGCAGCTGCGGCACGGCATCTGCGTCGCCAAAATGCTCGATAATGTCGGGTTGCGGTACCCGCATCGTGCTTCGGGGGCAAAAGCCCCTCGCACTCTGCGACCGCTGCCCCTGCTTCGGTTCGCTGTTTCCGCCACTGGCGGCGCTCACCTTTGCAGCATCCAGTATTATCTGCGCTTTTGGCTTGGCATCTGCCGCACCTCGCTCGCCGTATCGGCACTTAGAATTATGCGGTATTGCCTAAAATATATAATGCAGAGCCACCCCGCCGTTGGGGCAGAAGTTTCCCGCGGCGGGGTGATTTTTGTGATTTTATAGGGAACGGTTTTGAGCGTTCTATTATCTGCCGCCTGTTTCCAACACATAACAAACCCAATATTTTCTGAGCGGCACACCGCGATCCGCCACCATTATTCATTATTATTTATTTTTTCCTGTCTCCTCTCCGCCCAATTTCTAATTCCTAATTTCCCTCTCAGTTCCGACTTCCTCCCTCCTTAATTGCCTCACCATTCTCCCCGTATTCAGCCCGCAGGTCAGCAGGTTAGAGGCTGTCATGACCGCCAGAAAGCCCGGCATACCGTATTGCGGCATCAGCCACAAAATGCCTGCAATGCGCAAAATGGAATCCAGCACCGAATAGCGGAAGGTCGCCAGCTGCTCCCCCATGCCTTTTAAGATCGCATCCACCATGCTTTCCAGGTACATAAAGGGCGCCACAAAGCCCAGTACCTGCACATAGCGGCCCGCCTGGGCATCGTGATAGAGCAAAATGGCGGCATCCTTGCCAAACAGCATCAGCGCGGCCCCCACCAACAGCGAGAACCCACCCGTCAACCCCATGGCAAGTCGCACAAGGCGGCGCAGGGCAGCGGTATCCCGGGCGGTGTGGGCACGGGTGATCTCCGGCATCAGCAGGCCGGAAAGTGCCGCCAGCACCGAGAACGGAAAAAAGATAAGCGGCAGTGCCATGCCTTTTAAGGAACCATACTGCGCCACGGCTTCGGCGCGGGTGCCAAGGTAAGCGGCAAGACAGGCGGGGATCAGCACGCTTTCCCCTGCCTGCAAAACGCTGGCCACCAACCGGCTGCCGGTCACGGGCAGCACAATTTCCCACAGCTCCCGGCTGGTATAGCCGCGGGGCGGGTCATCGGCGCATGGGCGGAAGCTCGGTTCCTGCCGGGCAAACAGCGCCATAATGCCGCAGGAGACCGCCTCGCTGACAGTATTGCCGATGAGCACCGCACAGCAAGCGTAAGCCGCGCCCCAGTGGGCCAGCTTTACCAGCGCCAATGCGGCCACGGCCATCCGCACGGTCTGCTCCACCAGTTGGGCAATGATATTCGGTTCCACCCTTCGCCGCGCCAAAAAGCACCCCCGCAGCGCCCCGGCCGCCGCAATAAACGGCAGGCTGGGGGCCAGCGTACACAGCCCCAGCTCCGCGCGGGAATCATGCAGGGCAAAGCGGGCCAAAGGGTCCGCCAGCGCCAGCTGCGCCAGCATGGCGGCGGTGCCCAATACGGCCGCTGTTGCCGCAAGGCTGCGCAGCGTCGGGGCCATGCCGCGCCCACGGGTCAGGCACTGCGCACCCAGCCGTGTGGACGCCACATTGATGCCCGCCGAAGCCAGCGAAACAAACACCATATAGACGGATAAGATCAGCTGGTACAGGCCCATACCCTCCGGTCCCAGGCGCGCAGCCACAAACACCCGGAACACCATGCCCAGCGCCCGCAGCGCAAAGCCCGCCACTGTCAGCAGTGCTGCATTTTTCAGATAAGTTTTCCCCCGCAGTGCCGTTTTTGCCGCCCCCTTTGCCCGTATAAAGCCAGTATATTCTGCATTGCTGCGGTTTATGGCAGGGTTCTATGAAGAAGTATCACCCATACAATTCGGACATTTTTGCTGGTTTGGCGTACTATTCGTTTTGATAGTACTTGCATTTTGTGCTCTGACGCGGTACACTAATAAAGTGCGGCCCATGCCGCAAAACGGAGAACGGTGCCGAAGCGGGGCAGTTGCAGCGCCCCGCCCGGCACAGATAAAAGGAGCTATACCCACATGAGTGAAGCATGTACCCACGATTGCAGCAACTGCCACGCTGACTGTTCCAGCCGTGCGCCGCAGCATGAACCGCCGCACGCAAAAAGCCACATCAAAAAAGTGATCGGCGTTGTTTCCGGCAAGGGCGGCGTTGGCAAAAGCATGACCAGCGCCATGATGGCTGTTTCCATGCGCCGCAAAGGCTACAAGGTCGGCGTGCTGGATGCTGACATTACCGGCCCTTCCATCCCCAAATTGTTCGGCGTTCATGGCCCGGCCATGGGCACCGAGGACGGCATCAACCCGGTGGAAAGCCACACCGGCATCAAGATCATGTCCATCAACCTGCTGCTGGAAGATGAGGAAGCCCCCGTTGTGTGGCGCGGCCCCGTGATTGCCGGTGCGGTCAAGCAGTTCTGGCAGGAAGTGATCTGGGACGACGTTGACTTTTTGTTTGTCGATATGCCTCCGGGAACCGGCGATGTGCCGCTGACCGTGTTCCAGACCCTGCCGGTAGACGGCATCATTATTGTATCCAGTCCGCAGGAGTTGGTCGGCATGATCGTTGGCAAGGCTGTGCAGATGGCCGAAATGATGAAGGTTCCCATCCTTGGCATTGTGGAAAACATGAGCTATGTGCTCTGCCCGGACTGCGGCAAGCATATCAACGTGTTTGGCGACAGCCATGTGGACGAGACCGGCAAGAAGTACCACCTGCCCGTGCTGGCCAAAATGCCGCTGAACCCCGAATTTGCCAAAGAGGCGGACGCCGGCATGATTGAAACCTTTGCCGGGGATTATCTGGACGGCGCAGCAGACGCTGTAGCCAAGCTGCTGAAGTAACTTTTTTATTTTGGAATCCGGGCCCCATGCCCCGTTTGCAGCCTGTGTGGGGCATGGCCCTGAAAAATTTATCCATACAGGAGGAAACACATTATGAAAAAGTTCCTGGAAGAGTTCAAAGCTTTTGCCCTGAAAGGCAACATGATGGACATGGCCATCGGTGTTCTCATCGGCGGCGCATTCTCCACGCTGGTCACTTCTTTGACGGACAACATCATCAACCCCATCATTGGCATTTTGTTCCAGACAGATTTCAGTGATGTTGTGCTGCACCTGCCGTTTGGCATCAACCTGGGCATCGGTGCATTCATCTCTGCCGTCATTAACTTTATCATTCTGGCATTCGTTCTGTTCTGTATGCTGAAAACCATGAACAAGCTCATGGACCTGGGCAAGCATGAAGAAGAAAAGCCCGCCGAGCCGGAAGCCCCTAAGGCCCCGACGCAGGAGGAGCTGCTGACCGAGATCCTGGCTGTTTTGAAAGAGCAGCAGGCTGCAAACGGCAAATAACACACCGTTTTGCTCGGCAGTTATTGCCGCAGCTTAATTTTATTAAGTTTGGTCCTTGCAAAGCAAAGCAAATAAGGTTTTTGCGTTAATTTCATAAAAATCTTTTGTTTGATGATTGCCATTCCCCTACTGGTGTGGTATAGTACATACAAGAACAAAGACGTTCCCACAAACGGGTTAGTGTACCCGTTGGGGAACGTCTTTTTTCGTATCTATGCCAGGGTGGGAAATGTGCGTTCCCGCCCGGCCCCGCAGGAATTTACGGGAAGGAGCAAAAACGGATGGAAAACTTTACAGAGCGCAAGGCCCCCGCCGGGCTGTATGATCCGCGGTTTGAACATGACAACTGCGGCATTGGTGCAGTTGTGGATATCAAGGGCCGCAAAACCCACAAAACGATCGACGATGCTTTGCAGATCGTGGAGCACCTGGAACACCGTGCCGGTAAGGATGCCGAAGGCAAAACCGGCGATGGTGTCGGTATCCTGCTGCAGATCGGCCACAAGTTCTTCAAAAAAGCTGCCGAAGAAGCCGGCATTACGCTGGGCAACGAGCGTGACTACGGCATTGGCATGTTCTTTTTCCCACAGGAAGAGTTGAACCGCAACCAGGACAAAAAGCTGTTTGAGATCATCTGCAAAAAAGAGGGGCTCAACTTCCTTGGCTGGCGCGAAGTGCCCACCTGCCCGGAAATTTTGGGCCACAAGGCACGTTCCTGCATGCCCAGCATCTGGCAGGCATTTGTGGAACGCCCGGCCCGCGTAAAGCCCGGCATTGACTTTGACCGCAAGCTTTATGTTGCCCGCCGCGTGTTTGAACAGTCCAGCCAGGATACTTATGTGTGCAGTCTTTCCAGCCGCACCATTGTGTACAAGGGCATGTTCCTGGTTAAAGAACTGCGCCTGTTCTATCCCGATTTGCAGAGCGAAGATTATGAATCTGCCATCGGCATGGTGCACAGCCGTTTTTCTACCAACACGGCACCCAGCTGGAACCGCGCCCACCCCAACCGCTTTATCCTGCATAACGGCGAGATCAACACCATCCGCGGCAACGTGGATACCATGCTGGCCCGCGAGGAAACCATTGGTTCCAACTACCTGAAAGAGGATATGACCAAGGTTCTGCCCATTGTGAACCAGGGTGGTTCCGACTCCGCCATGCTGGATAACACGCTGGAGTTTATGGTTATGAACGGCATGGAGCTGCCGCTGGCTGTTATGGTCACTATCCCCGAACCGTGGGAAAACAACCATAGTATGGACCCCAAAAAGCGTGCGTTCTATCAGTATTACGCCACCATGCTGGAACCGTGGGACGGCCCCGCTTCCATCCTGTTCAGTGACGGCGATGTGATGGGTGCTGTGCTGGATCGCAACGGTCTGCGCCCCAGCCGCTACTATATCACCAAAGACGGCCGCCTGATCCTTTCCAGTGAGGTCGGCGTGCTGGATATTCCCGCCGAAGAAATCGTGCGCAAGGATCGCCTGCGCCCCGGCAAAATGCTGTTGGTGGATACCGCCAGGGGTGAGCTGGTGGACGACGAAAGCCTGAAAGCCGATTACGCCAGCCGCGAGCCTTACGGCGAATGGCTGGACCGCAACCTGGTCAACCTGGCCGATTTGAAGATCCCCAACGAGCGTGTGCCCAGCCACGAGCATGACGAGCTGGTGCGGCTGCAGAAAGCATTCGGCTACCAGTACGAGGATGTTTCCACCATGATCCTGCCGATGGCAAAGAACGGCGCAGAGCCTGCCGGTGCCATGGGCAGCGATACCCCGCTGGCCGTTTTGAGCCACACCCATCCCCCGCTGTTTGAGTATTTTAAGCAGATGTTTGCCCAGGTCACCAACCCGCCCATCGACGCCCTGCGCGAGAAGATCGTGACCTCCACCACCGTATACGTTGGCGCACAGGGCAACCTGTTGGAAGAGGACGCCGAGAACTGCAAGGTGCTGAAAATCACCAACCCCATTTTGACCGAAACCGACCTGATGAAGATCAAGGCCATGAAGGTTCCCGGCTTTAAGGTGGAAACCATCTCCATCTGCTACTATAAGAACACCGACCTGGAAAAGGCCATTGACCGCCTGTTCGTTGATGTGGACCGTGCCTACCGTGATGGTGCCAACATCCTGATTTTGTCTGACCGCGAAATTGATGAGTACCATGTCGCCATCCCCAGCCTTCTGGCTGTGGGCGCAGTTTCCAAGTATCTGGTTCGTACCCGCAAGCGCACCGCCATGGCCCTGATCCTGGAAAGCGGTGAGCCCCGCAAGGTTCATGATTTTGCCACCCTGCTGGGCTACGGCGCCTGCGCCATCAACCCCTATCTGGCACAGGAGACCATCGGCGAGCTGATCAATGAGGGTCTGCTGGACAAAGATTACTATGCCGCCGTGAACGACTACAATAAAGCCGTTCTGGCCGGCATCGTCAAGATTGCCTCCAAGATGGGCATTTCCACCATCCAGTCCTACCAGGGCAGCCAGATTTTTGAAGCGCTGGGTCTGAGCAACGAGGTAGTGGATAAGTACTTTACCAACACCGTCAGCCGTGTGGGCGGCATTACCATCCGCGACATCCAGAACGACCTGGAAGCCCGCCACAAGCAGGCATTCGACCCTCTGGGCCTGGATATCAGCATGGAGCTGACCAGCCTGGGTGAGCACAAGCTCCGCAGCGGCAAGCTGGCCGAAGATCATCTGTACAACCCGCTGACCATCCACCTGCTGCAGCAGGCCTGCTGGACCGGCGATTACAACAAGTTCAAGGCTTATACCGATGCCGTGAACGCCGCGGGCGGCGATGCCATGCACCTGCGCAGCCTGCTGGACTTCAATTATCCTGACGCCGGTATCCCGCTGGACGAAGTGGAAAGCGTGGATTCCATCGTACACCGCTTCAAGACCGCTGCCATGAGCTATGGCGCCCTTTCTGAGGAAGCCCACGAGTGCATGGCCGTTGCCATGAACCGCATCGGCGGCAAGAGCAACACCGGCGAAGGCGGCGAAGCCGAAGACCGTTTTGGCACCGAGCGCAACAGCGCCATCAAGCAGGTGGCATCCTCCCGTTTTGGCGTGACCAGCAAGTATCTGGTTTCCGCCAGTGAGATTCAGATCAAGATGGCACAGGGCGCAAAGCCCGGCGAGGGCGGCCAGCTGCCTGGCGGCAAGGTTTACCCCTGGGTTGCCAAGACCCGCCACTCCACCACCGGCGTGGGCCTGATCTCTCCCCCGCCGCACCATGATATCTACTCCATTGAGGACCTGGCCCAGCTGATCTATGACCTGAAATGCTCCAACCGCAAGGCTGCCATCAACGTCAAGCTGGTCAGCGAAGCCGGTGTCGGCACCATTGCCGCCGGCGTTGCCAAGGCCGGCGCCGAAGTGATTTTGATTTCCGGTTTTGACGGCGGTACCGGCGCTGCACCGCGCAACTCCATCCACAATGCGGGCCTGCCGTGGGAGCTGGGCCTTGCCGAAGCACACCAGAGCCTGATCATGAACGGCCTGCGTTCCCGCGTGCGCATTGAAGCCGACAGCAAGCTGATGAGCGGCCGCGATGTGGCCATTGCCGCCATGCTGGGCGCTGAAGAGTTCGGCTTTGGCACCGGCCCGCTGGTTGCCATGGGCTGCGTGATGATGCGCGTGTGCAACCTGGATACCTGCCCCATGGGCATCTGCACCCAGAACCCCGAGCTGCGCAAGCGCTTTAAGGGCAAGCCGGAATACATCATCAACTTTATGCGCTTTATGGCCGAGGATCTGCGCGAATACATGGCCCGCCTGGGCGTGCATACCGTGGATGAACTGGTTGGCCGCACCGACCTGCTGAAAGTCAAGGATGCCCCGGCTGGTTCCCGCGCAAGCGAGATGGACCTGACTGCCCTGTTGAAAAACCCGCTGGTGGAAAACAGCAGCGTACACTTCAACGCCAAGGATGTTTACAACTTCGGCCTGGAAAAAACGCCGGATATGCGCGTGCTGATGAAGAAGTTCAAGAAGAGCTTTGACATGGCAGAGCCCAAGCCGATGACCGTTGAACTGGAAGTTGGTAACACTGACCGCGCGTTCGGCACGATTTTTGGCAGTGAGATCACCCGCAAGTTTGGCAACACCCTGCCGGAAGACACCTTCCATGTGATCTGCAACGGGTACGGCGGCCAGAGCTTTGGTGCCTTTATCCCCGCTGGCCTGACCTTGGAACTGGTTGGCGATTCCAACGACTATATGGGCAAGGGCCTTTCCGGCGGCAAGCTGATCGTTTACCCGCCCAAGGATGTCACCTATGACCGCAGCGAGAACATTGTCATTGGCAACGTTGCCCTGTACGGTGCAACCGCTGGTAAAGCGTTCATCAACGGTGTGGCTGGCGAGCGTTTCTGCGTGCGCAACTCCGGCGCTACCGCTGTTGTGGAAGGCGTCGGCGACCACGGCTGCGAATATATGACCGGCGGCACCGTGGTGGTGCTGGGCAAGACCGGCAAAAACTTTGCAGCCGGCATGAGCGGCGGCATCGCCTATGTGCTGGATGAGGACTGGGATTTCTACACCCGCGTCAACAAGGATATGGTCAGCCTGGAGCCGGTGGAACACAAGTATGATGTTTCGCTGCTGAAGGATTTGATCCGTGAACATGTGGAAGCCACCGGCTCCCCCCGCGGCAAGGAAATTCTGGATAACTTTGGCGAGTATCTGCCCAAGTTCAAAA
The DNA here is from genome assembly GCF_003324125.1 of Subdoligranulum sp. APC924/74. Lineage (NCBI taxonomy): Bacteria > Bacillati > Bacillota > Clostridia > Eubacteriales > Oscillospiraceae > Subdoligranulum > Subdoligranulum sp. APC924/74. The sequence goes on from NZ_PSQF01000073.1 coordinate 11,770, forward strand.
AGGTCCTGCCCCATGACTATGACAAGATGCTGCGCCTGATTGCCCAGATGGAAGAAAAAGGCGAAGACAGCGAGCAGGCACAGATCGAAGCGTTCTATGCAATGAAGAACGCTGCTAACAAATAAGGGAGGCGCAAACGATGGGAAAACCGACAGGATTTATGGAAATTGCCCGGCAGACCAGCACGGAGCTGCCGCCCGAAGAACGCATTCAGAACTTTAACGAATTTCACATCCCGCTGCCGCAGGATGAACAGCAGGCGCAGGGTGCCCGCTGCATGGATTGCGGCGTACCGTTCTGCCAGGCTGGCATGATGATTGGCGGCATGGCAAGCGGCTGCCCGCTGAACAACCTGATCCCCGAATGGAACGACCTGGTCTACCAGGGCAAGTGGGATCTGGCTGTACATCGCCTGCGCGCCACCAACCGCTTCCCGGAGTTTACCAGCCGGGTATGCCCCGCTCTGTGCGAAGCTGCCTGCACCTGCGGCTACACCACCGGCAGCCCTGTTACCGTGAAGGAGAACGAGCACGCCATTGTAGAATATGGCTATGAATCCGGCCTGCTGACCGCCTGCCCGCCCCCGACCCGCACCGGCAAAACCGTTGCCGTGGTAGGTGCCGGCCCTGCCGGCCTTGCGGTTGCCGATTACCTGAACAAGCGCGGCCACAAAGTGACCGTGTACGAGCGTGAGGACCGCGTGGGCGGCCTGCTGATGTACGGCATCCCCAACATGAAGCTGGAAAAGCAGGTCATTGACCGCCGCGTGAACATTATGAAGGCCGAGGGCATTGACTTTGTAACCTGCGCCGATGTTGGCGGCAGCACCCCTGCCCAGGATGTGCTGGATGCACACGATGCCGTTGTGCTGGCCTGCGGTGCTAAGCAGGCGCGTGACATCAGCGCACCGGGGCGCGATGCACAGGGGATCTACTTTGCCGTGGATTACCTGACCAGCGTGACCCGCAGCCTGCTGGATTCCGGCTTTTCCGATGGCAAGGCCGTGAGTGCCAAGGACAAAAAGGTGTTGGTCATCGGCGGCGGCGATACCGGCAACGACTGTGTCGGCACCGCCATCCGCCAGGGCTGCGCAAGCGTGACCCAGCTGGAAATGATGCCCTGCCCGCCCACAGAACGCACCGCCGCCAACGCCTGGCCCGAATGGCCCAAGGTGCTGAAAACCGATTACGGCCAGCAGGAAGCCATTGCCGTGTTTGGCAGCGACCCGCGCATTTACCAGACCACGGTCAAAGAGTTCTATAAGGACGAAGCCGGTCAGGTTTGCGGTGCGCTGATTGCCAAGCTGGAAAGCAAAGTGGTGGATGAAGCCACCGGCCGCCGCGCCATGGTGCCCACCGGCGAAGAATTTGCCATCGAGTGCGACCTGGTGCTGATTGCCGCCGGTTTTACCGGCTGCCAGCCCTATGTGGCCGAAGCGTTTGGCGTTGACCTGACCAAGCGCGGCACCGTTGCCGATACTAAGTACGCCACCAACGTGCCCCATGTATTTACCTGCGGCGATATGCGCCGCGGCCAGAGCCTTGTTGTTTGGGCCCTGCGCGAAGGCCGCGATGCCGCCGCCGAGGTGGATAAGAGCCTGATGGGCTACACCAACCTGTAACAAGCCATTTTCTTAAGGCAACACCGCACAATTCCCGCCTTGCGGCTTAAGCACCGCTCCGGCAGCTGCGGCACGGCATCTGCGTTGCCAAAA
>NZ_PSQF01000074.1:0-13388 GCF_003324125.1 Subdoligranulum sp. APC924/74
ATTATCTGCGCTTTTGGCTTAGCAGCTGCCGCACCTCGCTCGCCGTATCGGCACTTAGAATTATGCGGTATTGCCTTAATCTGTCCTACGGTTCCGGAACGGTCAAGACCGTTCCCTACAGTGCACGATAAAAGCCCACCAATCTTGTTCCACTATCCCGCACCCCCAAAAAAATTCTGAGCGGCACGCCCGCGCCGCGGTCCACCACAATTGTTCTTTATTATTTCTTCTTTTTTAATTAACCAAAAAATCCGCCCCTTTTTTGCAAAAGGAGCGGATTTTTTAGCTTAGTTCAGTTTTAGGCGCTTGAGCTGGAATATAGGTGCAATTACAGCAAGCCTTCGTTGCCCAGAACTTCCTTGGTGTCGCGGGCAATCATCAGCTCTTCGTTGGTCTCGATGACCAGGGTGCGAACCTTGGCACCCCAAGCGGTGATTTCCACAACATCTTTGTTCTGCTTGTGGGCGTTGGCGTTCTTGTCGGTATCCACGCGGATGCCCAGCCAATCCATGTGGTGGCAGATCTTGGCACGGGAGTCAGCGTCATGCTCGCCGATACCGCCGGTGAACACGATGGCGTCAACACCGCCCATAGCGGCAATGTAGCTGCCGATGGTCTTCTTGATCTGGTAGTTCAGCATATCGCTGGCCAGCTGTGCGCGCGGGTTGCCGGCGGCGGCTGCTGCCTCAACGTCACGCTTGTCGCTGGAAACGCCGGAAACACCCAGCAGGCCGGACTTCTTGTTCAGAATCTCGTCCAGCTGGTGGCCGGTGATGTTCAGGGTGTACTTCAGGTAGTTGACCACAGAAGGGTCGATATCGCCGCAGCGGGTGCCCATCATCAGGCCGGCCAGCGGGGTCATGCCCATAGAGGTATCCACAACCTTGCCCTGGTCAACTGCAGCAATGGAAGAACCATTGCCCAGATGGCAGGTGATCAGCTTCAGGCGGTCGATGGGCTCTTCCAGATATTCGGCAGCGCGGTAGCTGACGTACTTGTGGCTGGTGCCGTGGAAGCCGTAACGGCGCACGCCGTACTTCTCGTAATATTCATACGGGATGGCGTACATGAAAGCCTTCGGCGGCATGGTGGAATGGAAAGCGGTATCAAACACGGCAACATTGGGGATATCGCCAAAGACCTTTTTGGCGGCCTCGATACCCAGGATGCCGGCAGGGTTGTGCAGCGGGGCCAGGGGGCTCAGCTCGCGCAGGGTCTCGATCACTTCGGGGGTGATCAGGCAGCTGGCCTGGAACTTTTCGCCGCCGTGGACCACGCGGTGGCCGATGGCGTTGATCTCGCTGACATCATCAATGACCTTGCCATCGCCGGTGGTCATCTTCTTCACAACCTCAGCAAATGCTTCGGTGTGGGTGGGGAAGATGGCCGGGGTGGTGGCTTTATTGCCGTTGGCTTCATGGGTAATCATGCTGCTTTCCATGCCAATGCGCTCGCACAGGCCCTTGCACAGCACCTTCTCGCCTTGCATATCAATGAGCTGATATTTCAGGCTGGAAGAACCACAGTTGATAACAAGGATCTTCATTGGATTTGTCCTCCTTCAAAATTTAAGAGCCATGCCGGGCGGGACCCGGTTTTTGTATTGGCCCTTTTGTATCAGACAAATTTATTATATAATGAAGCAGAAAACATTGCAAGGCTCTTTTCGGCACAAGCGAACAGAATTTGCGAAGAATCAGGGGTAGACGATATGAATTTTGTCGGCATCATTGCAGAGTATGACCCGTTCCACAGCGGCCACGCATTGCAGCTGCGCATGCTGCGGCAGCGGGGGGCCAGTACCATCGCGGTGTGCATGAGCACCGGCGTTGTGCAGCGCGGTGGGGTACCCATCCTGCCGGAAGCTGTGCGGGTGCGCGCAGCGCTGGCCGCCGGAGCGGACCTGGTGGTGGCGCTGCCTGCGCCCTATGCCAACGCCAGCGCAGAACAGTTTGCCGCTGCCGGGGTACATCTGCTGGCCGCGCTGGGGTGCGATACCCTTGCGTTCGGTGCCGAAACCCCGGAGCCCGCCCCCTTGCAGGCAGCGGCTGCCGCGTTGTGCAGTGCGGCGTTCCCGGCGGCGCTGCGCAGCCAGCTGGAAAGCGGCCTGCCCTTTGCCGCCGCCCGTGCCGCAGCCGCCGAAACATTGTGCCCCGGTGCTGCGGATTTGCTGCAAACGCCCAACAACATTTTGGGGATCGAATACTGCAAGGCCATTCTGCGGCAGGGGGCAGCCATGCAGTTGCTGCCCCTGCCGCGTCTGGGCGCAGCCCATGGCACCGCCCAGACCGGCCAGGTGCAGGGGCAGGCACTGGCTTCGGCTTCCCATATCCGGCAGTTGGTGCATACGCAAGGAATCAAGGCTGCCAGCCCCTTTGTGCCGCAGGCAGCCATGGAGCTGTACCGCCAGGCCGCGGAACAAGGTCAGCTGGCGGACCCGGAAAAGTTCAGCACCGCAGTGCTGACTTTGCTGCGCACCAAAACGCCGGAGCAGCTGAGTACCTTACGCGGCGCGGGCGAAGGGCTGGAAAACCGCCTGTATGCCGCAGCCCGCGAAGCAGAAACGGTAAATGATCTGTATGACCGCCTGAAAACCAAGCGCTACCCCACGGCCCGCCTGCGGCGACTGGTACTGGATGCTGTGCTGGATGTGCCCGCCGCGGGCCTGCCCGCGCTGCCGCCGTACCTGTTGGTGCTGGGGGCAAAGCGCAGCGCGCTGCCGCTGTTAAAGCACGCAAAAATTCCGGCGGGCACCAGCCTTGCGGGTTTGGCGGGGCAGGACCAAAAACTGCAAATTGCTGCTGATATGCACAGCAAAGCGGTTGATTTTTCGTTACTTTGCCGGTACAAAATACAGCCCATGGGGCATGCGTACACGGCGCATGTAGTGCTATTATAATATAAGCATGGATAAAAAGTGCGCGGGGTTGAAATTTTGTTGCGATTTTAACACGCAAAATCGTTGCGAAATGAGGAAAAACAATGGCACTACATGTCATGGACGAAGCCAACCAGTGTCTGGGCTGCAAAAAGCCGCGCTGCCAGCAGGGGTGCCCCATCCAGACCAATATCCCCGAAGTGATCCGCCTGTTAAAAGCCAACAAGCTGGACGAAGCAGGCCGCAAGGCGGGAATTGTGCGGTGTTGCCTTAAGGATAAGGGATAAGGGGGCGTTATTCCGTTCCGCACAGCTCAAATTCGTTTTTGCGGCAGCGGATCAGCCCATCGTCCCGCATTTTGCCCAGCTCCTTGGAAAGTGCGCTGCGGTCCAGGTTCAGGTAGTCCGCCAGCTGCTGGCGGTCAAACGGGATGGAAAAATGCGTGCTGCCCGCCCGCACTGCCTGCGCGGAAAGATAGGTCAGCAGCCGCCCACGCGCACTTTTTGGTGTGGTGCACCGGATGCGTTGGGAGAGTGCCAGGTTTTTCTGCATAGAAAGCAGTAACAGGTTGTGCAAAAACTTGGGGTACCAGCTGGCGGCAGTGTTTTGCTGCTGCAGCATGGGTACAAGATCCAGCCATAAAATTTCGCACGGCTCCGCGGCGGCCACATCCACCATCAGCGGCTCGCCGCACAGGGCATAAGTTTCGGCAAACGCCTGCCCGGCTTCCACATGGCTCAAAATACTTTTGTTGCCCCACAGGTCGTTGGATTCTACGTTTACGCTGCCGCTTTGCACAATGCCGATCTCATGTACCACACGGCCCGCATGGTAGATCAGAGCGTTTTTGTCATAACGCTGCACACGGGTGCAGTGGGCGGCGCGCAGGGCGGCAAGTTCGTCCGCCGTCATGCCACGGAAAAGCTGGATGGGGGTGCTGGCTGTTTTTTCCATGGGATTCCTCGCTTTTTGTGGTTATAACCACAGATTTATTGGCCTGATGGCATTATAATACAAGCACAGCAAAAAGAAAAGAGCAGCGCGCCGCACAGCAATGCACGGCATTGAACGGCGCGGAGAAAGGAACACCCTCTATGATTCGCAAAATTATCCAGATCGATACCGATAAATGCAACGGCTGCGGTGCCTGCGCCAATGCCTGCCACGAAGGTGCTATCGCCATGGTCAACGGCAAGGCCAAACTGATGCGGGATGACTACTGCGATGGCTTCGGCGACTGCCTGCCCCATTGCCCCACCGGCGCTATCACCTTTGTGGAGCGCGAAGCCGCCGCTTATGATGAAAAGGCTGTGGAGGAAAACAAGCGCCAGAAAGCCGCAGCCGCCCAAAAGCCGCTGGGCGGCTGCCCCGGCAACGCGGCCCGCAGCGTGTTCCACCAGCCTGTGCCGCAAATGCACCACGGCTGCCCCGGCAGCCAGATGCGCCAGATGCAGCATAAGCCGGAACCGGCAGGGGAGGACATGCCGGTGTTGCGGTCTCAGCTTTCCCAATGGCCGGTGCAGATCAAACTGGTTCCGGTCAATGCCCCCTACTTTGATGGGGCCAAACTGCTGATTGCAGCGGACTGCACGGCCTATGCTTACGCCAACTTCCATCAAAAGTTCATCCGCGGCCATATCACGCTGGTGGGCTGCCCCAAGCTGGACGATGTGGATTACAGCGAAAAGCTGACCCAGATTATCCGCGAAAATAACATCCAGAGCGTGACGGTGGTGCGGATGGAAGTGCCCTGCTGCGGCGGGCTGGAACGCGCCGCCAAGGTGGCCTTGCAGAACAGCGGCAAGTTCATCCCGTGGCAGGTCATCACCATCTCCATTGACGGCAATATCCTCAGCGAGCTGTGAGATAAGCCCGCTTTCGACAAAAAACAAATTGGATAAAAATAAAACTGCCTGGATCGTTTGCACACTGCAAACAGGTTCAGGCAGCTTTTCTATTCTTTTCAGATACACCCTCGTGTTACCGGCGGGCAGGCGACCGGCAGAGGCTTGCCCTTTGCGGGAAACAGCGCTGCGGGCAGCAGCAGAATGAAGGGGTCGGCGGAGAACAAAAAGCATTTGTTTTCCATCAAAAAGTAAACCAGGATCACCGTCAAAAACAAAGTTTCGCCCGTGCAGCGGTTTTGGCACAGCCGCCACATCAACAGCAGGAAGATGACCCCAATCACCACAGCGCCCAACACGCCCTTGTTCATCGGGATGGCAAGGAAAGAGTTATCAATGGCGTGGTGCTCGTCTCCATCAGTGGCAAGGCCACCCAAAAGGGTAACGGCCTTGGGCATGGCATCATGGTACCAGCCGGGCACCCCGTCCTGCTCCGGGTGGTAGAGGGGATACCCCCAGAACACATGGTGCCAGATCTCGAACCGGCCGGAAAGCAGGCCGTTCAGTTTGTCCAGCAGCGGGGTGGCGGTGGGATGATCCGGGTCAAACAGCCGCCCGGCCAACAGGCTGAACCCCAGCGCCAGCGGTGCGGCAGCCAGAGCCATGCCGTGCCAGATGCGGCTTTCAAAAAAGGCGGGCAGGGCACGCTGCAGCAAAAACAAAACCAGCAGCAGCACCATGGCAATGCCAGCCCCGCGGCAGCCGGGCACCAGCAGCGTGTAGGCTGCCAGGGCAGCCAGGCCGCCCCAGTCCCACCAGCGCAGGCGCGGCCAACGCAGCCAGCCCCAGGCAAAAAACACACCGGCCAGCCGGGCACCGTACCCGTTGTAATGGCCATAGCCGTAATCCCAGTTGCGGCAGTAGTACAGGTAGGGCACCAGCGGCGTTGCGGCGTGCAGCAGCTGCACCGCCAGCAGCCCGCCAGCCGCTGCGGCAAGGTAGACCTGCAGCACCCGGCGCAAATCAACATCCTTGGCACCAATGCCAAGCAAAACGGCAAACAAAAACCATTGGTCGTGCCCGTATGCGGTGGTAAACACCGCAAAAGCGGCCAACGCGGCAGCCGTCAGCGCCTGTTGTTTGGTCTGCCACTGGGTCAGCAGCAGGCTTTTGGTAACCAGCAGCACCGCCGCCGTAACGGTTAAGGCAATGCGGCACACATGGCTGAATGTGGGCAGTGTGTTTTGAATGTTGGAGCTGAATACCTCCGATAAAACCAGCAGCAGCGCCACGGCAGCGCAGAACACACGCTCGCCCTTGGCCTGTGCTGCTGGGCTGACCGGGCGGAAAAGCCGGTCAGGTGGTTGTGTGGTCATCAAACCGGCCTCCTTTCCGCATTGGTTCGGTTTGAATTTTGTGTATAGGCAATACCGCATAATTCTAAGTGCCGATACGGCGAGCGAGGTGCGGCAGATGCTAAGGCAAAAGCGCAGATAATACTGGATGTCTTATCGAGCATTTTGGCAACGCAGATGCCGTGCCGCAGCCGCCGGAGCGGTGCTTAAGCCGTCAGGCGGGAATTGTGCGGTATTGCCTATACTTTTTAGCATACACAAATAGTATACCATAGTTTTGTGCAAAAGAAAAGCAGGGCCGTGCCGCTTTTGCCGCAAAGCAGCAAAAGGCAAAGCATAGCCCTGCAAAATTGGTTATTCTACCCCAGTTTCAGCGGCGTACTCTTCAATCAGCTCGCGCTCCAAAAACGGCGTTTTAACACCCTCGCGGTCACGGTAGGCTTCGTGGCCTTTGCCAATTACGGCAATCAGGTCGCCCTCCTGCGCGTGGTCAATGGCGTAATGCAGGGCATCCAGCCGGTCGGGAATTTCCACATACTTGGCGTCCGGGTTGCCCTTGGCCATGCCGGTTTTGATGTCCGCGATAATATCTTCCACTTTTTCAAAGCGGTTGTTGTCTTCGGTCAGGATGCTGAAATCCGCCAACTTGGCGCACACTTCGCCCATGCCGTAACGGCGCAGCTTGCTGCGGTTGCCGCCGCAGCCGAACACCACGACCAGGCGGTTGGGGTTGTACTCCCGCAGGGTTTCAATCAGGCTTTCGGTGGCGGCTTCGTTGTGGGCATAGTCGATCAGGATGGTGAACTTGTGGCTGATGGGCACCAGCTCCACACGGCCTTTGACGAGCGCCTTTTTCAATCCCTCGTGGATGGGGGCATCCGCAAGGCCCAGCACCTTGCCCACGCCGATGGTGGCCAGGGCGTTGTAAATACTGAACAGCCCCGGCATGCCCACCTGTACGTCCAGCGTGTGGCCGTCCGGCTCGGTCAGGGTGAACTCAACGCCCAGCATCTCCTTGTTGCGCAGCAGGCGGTACTGCTCGCTGGCGCGGTAGTCCACCTTGGGGGCGTGGATGCCATAGGTAACCAGCTTGCAGGTGTGGCCTTCCAGCAATGCTTCGGTGTTGGGGTCATCGGCGTTTACCACGCCGACATCGCAGCGCTGGAACAGCTTGCCTTTCCAGCTGCGGTATTCCTCAAAGCTGGAATGTTCGCCGGGGCCGATGTGGTCCGGGTACAGGTTGGTGAACACGCCCACTTTATAATGGATGCCCGCCACGCGGTCCATCATAATGCCCTGGCTGGAAACTTCCATCACGCAGGCATCGCACCCCGCATCCGCCAGCTGGCGCAGGATCTTTTGCAGCTCATAGCTCTCGGGGGTGGTGTTGTTCAGGTCATAGTGGTGGCCGGGGTAATACACGCCGTTGGTGCCGACCATGCCGACCTTGTGACCTGCGGCTTCCAGCACAGCCTTGATCATGTGGGTGGTGGTGGTTTTGCCCTTGGTGCCGGTCACGCCAACCATCGTCATTTCCAGCGCGGGACGGCCAAAATAGGCGGTGGAAAGCAGCGCCATGGCGTAACGGGTGCTCTCGAACTTGACCACGGTCACATCCGGCAAAGCGGCCAGCACCTCGGCGGGCAGGTCGTGCTGGATGGCCAGCACGGCGGCGCCTTTGGCGGCAACGTCCGCGGCGTAATCATGGCTGTCCCGCTGGGTGCCGACGATGCAGACAAACAGACCGCCCGGCGTTACCTTGCGGGAATCATAGTAAATGTCAGTCACTTCGGTATTCAGGCAGCCCTGAACAAGTGTATAGTCCAGATTTTTCAGCAGTTGTTTTAACAGCATGTTGTTATCACCTCAGCGTTTTACAAAGTATTCATCGTACCAGACTAAGAACATAAAAATGCACCAGATCTGCCGCCAGTTATCCCGCTTGCCGGAAATATGCTGGTCCAGCATGGCATTCAGCTCTTTTGTGCGGAAAAACTGCTCCGCGGCGGGGGTGTTAAATGCCTTGCGCACAATACCCGCATACTGCTCATCCCGCAGCCAGGCGCGTACCGGAACAGGGAAGCCGAGCTTCTTTTTGTCTGCCGTTTTGGCGGGAATGGTCTTTTCTGCCGCACCGCGCATCGCAATCTTGGTCTGGTTGGCGTTCACCTTGCACTTGGTCGGAATATGACTTGCCAGTTCAAATACTTTGCGGTCCAGGAACGGCACGCGCAGCTCCAGGCTGTTGGCCATGCTCATCTTGTCGGCTTTCAGCAGAATATCGCCCACCATCCACAGGTTCAGGTCGCAGGTTTCCATCTGGGTCACAGCGTCCTGCCCTTTGGAAAGCTCAAAGTACGGGCGGGAAAGGTCGGTGGGCAGCTTGCCGGGGTGGTAGTTTTTCAGCAGCTTTTTCTTGCGGTGCTCATCCATCAGGTTGGTGTTGCCGATGTAACGCTCCGCCAGCGGCTTGCCGCGGCGCACCAAAAAGTTGATGCCATGCACCGGCGGCAGCAGGTCCGCCACCGCGCCGATGGCCCGGCGGATGGGCAGGGGAATCTTGTCATACCAGGTTACGGTAAACGGCTCTTTATAAATGTTGTACCCGCCGAAAAATTCATCGGCGCCTTCGCCGGACAGGCAGACTTTGACCTGCTTGGATGCTTCGCGGTTGACAAAGTACAGCGCGACCGAAGCGGCATCCGCCAGAGGCTCATCCATGTGGTACTGGATCTTGCCCAGGTTGGCCCAGTATTCCTCCGGCGTAATGCGGTAAGCGTAATTCTTGACCCCGATGTGCTTGGAAAACTCCTGTGCATAGTCGGTTTCGTCATATTGCTTGTTGGCAAAGCCAACGGTGAATGTTTTGTCCACATGGGCCAGCGCGGCCATGTAGCTGGAATCCACGCCGGAAGAAAGGAAGCTGCCAACCTCAACATCGGCGATCTTGTGTGCCTGCACGCTCTCTTTCATCGCCGCGCTGATCTCGTCCTCCCACTCTTCCAGTGTGCGGGAATCATCGGGGTCAAACTTGGGCTGCCAGTAGCGCTGCACCGTCAGCTGCCCGGCTTTCCATTCCAGCCAGTGGGCGGGCATCAGCTTTTTGACGCCCTTGAAGAACGTATCCTCCCCGGGGGAATACTGATAGGAAAGATACAGCGGCAGCTGCTCTTCGTTCAGCTCTTTCTTGAAGCCGGGGTGGGCCAAAAAGCTTTTGATCTCGCTGCCAAACAGCAGCTCTCCGGCATCGTTTTGGTAATAATAGAACGGCTTGATGCCAAAATGGTCGCGCGCGCAGAACAACGTTTCGTTCTTGCGGTCCCAGATGGCAAAAGTGAACATGCCGCGCAGCTTTTGCAGCATCTCCTTGCCCCACTGCTCGTACCCGTGCAGCAAAACTTCGGTGTCGGACCGGGTGGCGAAGGTGTGCCCGGCGCGCATCAATTCGGCGGTCAACTCCTGGAAGTTGTAGATCTCGCCGTTAAAGATGACGGCGAGGTTCTGGTCCTCATTGAACATGGGCTGTTTGCCGCCCTCCAGGTCAATGATGGAAAGGCGGCGCTGGCCAAGGGCTGCCGGGCCTTCAATAAACTGGCCCTGGCCATCGGGGCCGCGGTGGGCGATGGCATCCATCATGCCCTGCAAAATTTCCTGCATGTCGGCGCGTGCGCCGACAAAGCCAACAATTCCACACATGGTTATAATCCTCAACTGGCTGCGGAGCTAAAAACAAACCGCAGGTTATTACTTTCTTGCCCCGGCGGAAACCGGTACTGTTTGTACGATATGCCCTATTATACACGGTTCGCGCCGTAAAGAAAAGCATTTTGCGGCGAATGCTGCTGGAATTTTCGCCCGCGCAGACAAAAAACGCCGTGCCCGCACCCCCAAAGCAGGCGATATTGCCGTTTGACATGTGGTGGCAATGGCGGTAAAATAAAGGATAACCAAAATGGGAAAGGTTTGGTATTATGTCTGATTTTTTACCGGTACTTCTTGGCAGCGATGCCAATGTTTATGGTATGGCACGCAGCTTTTACCAGCAGTATGGCGTGCGCAGCGTGGCCATCTGCAAGGGTGCGCTGGTTGCAACTTCCAACACCAATCTTGTAAAAATTGCCGTGCTGGAACCTGATTTGGAAAACGATGAAACGTTTGTAAAAACGCTGACCGATTACGCAAAAGCCCATGCGGACAAGCCGCTGGTGCTGGTTTCCTGCGCGGACGGTTACACTGTGTTGATGGGCCGCCACCGCGATGCCCTGAAACCCTATTACCACTTTGCCTGCCCGGAACTGCAAACCGTGCTGGACCTGGATATGAAGGAAAACTTTTACCGTGCCTGCGAAGCACACGGCCTGAGCTACCCCAAAACGGCAACCTGCAATGCGCAGAACTATAAAAATATAGAACTGCCGTTTGCGTTCCCCGTTATCATCAAGGCGAGCAATTCCCCGGCGTATTGGAACTGCACCTTCCCCCACAAGAAAAAGGTGTTCCTTGCCAATAACCGCGAAGAATTTGACGCCATCACCGCTGCCATTTACGGCAGCAGCTACCAGGACGAATTGATTCTGCAGGAGTATATCCCCGGCGATGACAACTGCATGCGTGTGCTGAACGCCTACTGCGGCCTGGACCACAAAGTCAAGCTGATGGCTTTGGGCCGCCCCCTGCTGGAAGAGCAGACCCCCGAAGGCATCGGCAACTATGCGGCTATCTTGTCTGACCCCGAATACAATGATGCTGCCCTGCTGGAAAAGCTGAAAAACTTTTTGGAAGATATGCAGTGGGAAGGCTTTGCCAATATGGACATCAAGTACGACGCCCGCACCGGCGAGTACAAGATGTTTGAGATGAACCCCCGTCAGGGCCGTTCCAGCTACTTTGTCACCGCGGCAGGGTATAACCTGTCCAAGTGGCTGGTGGAGGATGTGCTGGAGCACAAGGAACTTGGCCTGACCATTGCCGATACCAAGAGCCTGTGGATGATTGCCCCCTACGGCGTGATCAAAAAATACCTGAAGGACCCGGATCTGCTGGCCCGTGCGGATAAGCTGAAAAAAGAGGGCAAATGTGCCCACCAGCTGTTCTGCAAAGAGGATTGGAACCTGAAGCGCTGGCTCTGGTACATCCGCAGCCAGCTGAACTACTACCGCAAAACCGCCCGCTACTATGGCAATAAGGGCCTGCGGGATTGATGATAGAATAAAAGCTATCACACACTATAAATAAAATCGCTGGCCCCCGTAGGGGCGCACATTGTGCACCCGCCGCCCTTTTGGCAATCATAGAAACGCCAGCCTGTAACAAAACAAACCATTATAATATAGAGAGGGGAAAGCGCCTATGTGTGGCATTACCGGCTTTGCTGAGCGCAACCATAAAGCGGAAACCGCCCGCCGCATTGTAAAAGGAATGGCGGACCTGATCACCTACCGCGGCCCGGACGGCGAAGGCTACTATGTGGATGACCAGGTAGCCCTGGGCCACCGCCGCCTTTCCATCATTGACCTGGAGGGCGGCAAGCAGCCCATGTTCAATGAGGATGGCAGTCTTGTCTGCATTTTTAACGGCGAGATCTATAACTTCCAGACCCTGCGCGAGGAACTGATCGCCGCAGGCCATACCTTTGCCACCCGGTCCGATACCGAGGTGCTGCTGCATGGCTATGAGCAGTGGGGCAATCAGCTGCCCGGCAAACTGCGCGGCATGTTCACCTTCGTGATCTGGGACCAGAAAACCAAAACCATGTTTGGTGCGCGGGATATCTTCGGTATCAAACCGTTCTATTATTATAATCAGGATGGTCTGTTCCTGTTTGGCAGCGAGATCAAAAGCTTTCTGGCTCATCCCGGTTTCAAAAAGGAACTAAACGAGGAACGCCTGCCGGAATATTTGAGCATTGAGTATATCCCCAATGAGGAAACCATGTTCAAAAATGTCTACAAGCTGCCCAGCGGATGTATGTTCACCTGGGAAAATGGCGAACTGACAGTGGAACGCTACTATGAGATCAAGTACCATGTGGACGATTCCAAGAGCCTGGAAGAGTGGGAAAAAATCATCACCGATACCTTTGCCGAAAGCGTTGCCGCCCACCAGATTGCCGATGTTGAGGTTGGCTGCTTCCTTTCTTCCGGTGTGGATTCCAGCTTTGTGGTCAACGAGGTTGCTAAGGGTACTCCGCATGTCAAGAGCTTCTCGGTCGGCTATGCGGAGGAAAAATACTCCGAGCTGCCGTATGCCCAGGAGTTCAGTAAGGAAATCGGTGTGCCCAGCATTGCCAATAAGGTGGATGCCGAACAGTTCTTTGAAGCCAACCGCCTGATCCAGTGGTACCTGGATGAACCCATGCCCAACCCGGCGGAAGTTCCGCTTTACTTTTTGGCCCAGAACGCCCGCAAGTACGTCAAGGTCGTGCTTTCCGGCGAAGGTGCCGATGAACTGTTTGGCGGCTACCCCATGTACTGCCAGGCGGTTCACTTTATGGATTACGAGCATAAGGTGCCCAAAGCGCTGCGTAAGGCCGCAGGCGCAGTGGCATCCAAACTGCCGGACTTTAAGGGCAAGCACTTTCTGGTGCGCGGTGCAGAAGAACCCTGGCAGCGCTATATGCGCGCCAACTATGTTTTCCTGGACCCGGCTGAACGTGACCGCTGCCTGAAAAAGAACTACCACAGCCCCCGCCCGGAACAGTTCTTTAAGCCTTATTTTGATAAAGTGCAGGGTCTGGATGAACCCACCCAGCTGCAGTGGGTGGATATGCACACCTGGATGCTGTATGATATCCTGCTGAAAGCCGACCGCATGAGCATGGCCAACAGCCTGGAACTGCGCGTGCCTTTCCTGGACCGCAACATGCTGGATGTGGCACTGTCTATCCCGCAGAAATACCGCTCCGGCAAAGAGTCCACCAAGATCGCTCTGCGCGGTGCCGCCATGAAGCAGCTGCCGGAAAGCGTTGCCCATCGCAAAAAGCTGGGCTTCCCCGTGCCGCTGAACGACTGGCTGCGGGAAGATAAGTACTATAATATGGTAAAGGAAAAGTTCACTGGCCCCGTTGCCGAAAAGTTCTTTAATGTGGACGAAATCATGCGCCTGCTGGATGATCATAAGGCGGGCAAGGCCAAGAACATGACCAAGATTTGGAGCTTTTATTCCTTTATTTTGTGGTACGAGCTGTATTTCGTAAACACCCAGGCCCCGGCAGGAATCTATTAAGGCAATACCGCACAATTCCCGCCTAACGGCTCAAGCACCGCTCCGGCGGCTGCGGCACGGCATCTGCGTTGCCAAAATGCTCGATAA
>NZ_PSQF01000075.1:0-13324 GCF_003324125.1 Subdoligranulum sp. APC924/74
TTGGCAACGCAGATGCCGTGCCGCAGCTGCCGGAGCGGTGCTTAAGCCGCAAGGCGGGAATTGTGCGGTGTTGCCTTAAATATCCGCAGCGTTCCAAGCTCCCGACTTTTCACACTTTATCGAAAGTTTTGAAGTTACACATGAGTTTCAATACTGTCCCAATCCTTTGCCTTGAAGGACGTGCAGGAATGGTTAGGGCATCCTGATATAAAGATGACGGCGAATATTTACGGACATTTGGATACCAAAAGAAAGCAAGGCATTGCAGCAAATATGCAGCGACCTTTGCCTGCTGGATAAAATCGGTTAGACCTGGCCCTATTTTCACCGCAAAAAAGCAAAAAAATAAAACCGCCAAGTTCTTTCAAACTTAGCGGTTCCGCGTTGAAAAACTCAACTCACTGTTTGGTCCGAGTGGCGAGAGTCGAACTCACGGCCTCTTGAACCCCATTCAAGCGCGCTACCAAAACTGCGCTACACCCGGTCGAACGTGGGCTGCTGTCATCAACAGGTATTATTATAACAGGCTTCTAAAGAAAGTCAAGCTTTTTTCTAAAAAATTTTGATTTTTTTCGTATTTTTTCTTTTTCAGTTTTCTTTTCATCGTTCTGTCATACTTTTTTTCCTGCTGGCAGCAGCCCACCTGTTTATAGTGGTTGCGTTTTCATGCGATTAGTGCCTGCATCAGGCCTTTGTGTTCTCCTGCTGCAGCTGGCTCTGCGTTTTTTCGGGCAGCAGGTTCGTCATACTCTTCAGGCTGATGCCGATGGTGGAAAGATTATGCAGCATAGCCGAGGTTGCCGGCTGCAAAATGCCCAGTGCGCCCAGAATGATCAGGGCAGAGTTAAAGCTCAGCACAAAGCGATAGTTGCTCGCCACACGGCGCTGCATGGCGTTGGCAATGCTCTTGAGCTGCACCAACTCTTCCAAGCTGTCGGCTTTGATGGTAATATCGGCAATTTCGCGTGCAATGGCTGCGCCAGAGTTGATGGCGATGCCAACATCGGCAGCAGACAAAGCCGGTGAATCGTTGATGCCGTCGCCGATCATGACAACGGTATGCCCTTCTGCCTTTGCTTTTTGGACATACTCTGCCTTATCTTCCGGCAGAACCTCCGAGAAATACTGATCAACGCCTACCTGGCGGGCAATCGCGGCTGCGGTGCGGTCACTGTCACCGGTCATCATCACAGTGTTGGTGACACCGATGGCGCGCAGCTGGCGCAGCACATGGCGTGCTTCGGGGCGCAGCGGGTCCGCAATGCAGATAACGCCCACCAGCTGGCCGCAGGCAGCCAGATACAGGTGCGAATATTCCGGTTCCAGATCGTCAAACTTCTGCTGTTCCGCAGCGGGAATGACACACTTTTCATCCTCGAACACAAAGTGATGGCTGCCGATCACAACGCGCTCCCCGCGCACGCGGCTTGCAATGCCGTGGGCCACAATGTACTCTACCTCGGTATGCATCTCCTCGTGGGTAATGCCGCGCTCCTTGGCAGCACGCACCACGGCGTTTGCCATGGAATGCGGGAAGTGCTCTTCCAAGCAGGCGGCCAGCTTGAGAACTTCCTCCTCATCACACCCGGAGAACGGCACAACCTTGACCACTTTAGGACTTGCATGGGTCAGGGTACCGGTCTTATCAAACACAATAGTATCCGCCTTGGACAGGGCTTCCAGATACTTGCCTCCCTTGACGGTGATGTGGTAGGAACCGCATTCACGCATAGCAGACAGCACGGCCAGCGGCATGGAAAGTTTAAGTGCGCAAGAGAAATCGACCATCAGAATCGAGATTGCGCGGGTTACGTTGCGGGTGAGCGCATAGGTCACGGCCGTACCAGCCAGACACCACGGCACCAGGCGATCTGCCAGCTCCAGGGCGTGGTTTTCCGTGCCGGACTTGAGCTTTTCGGACTCTTCGATCATAGATACGATCTTATCGTAACGGCTGGCACCATCCACGGCGTTTGCAGCAAAAACGCATTCGCCTTCCTCAACAACAGTACCTGCATAAACTGTCGCACCCGCAATCTTGCGTACCGGCATCGACTCACCGGTCAAGGCCGCCTGGTTGACCATGGCTTCGCCCTCGATCACGGTGCCATCCAGCGGCACCATGTTGCCAGAACGCACAATGATCTCGTCCCCCGCCTTGACCTTGGTGATGGGCATCAGAACTTCGGTCCCCTGACTGCGCACCCAAACACGGTCAACGTTCAGGGACATGCTGCGAGCCAGATCATCCAGGCTCTTTTTGCGTGTCCATTCTTCCAGCAAAGCGCCCACATTGAGCAGGAACATAACGGAACCGGCGGTATTAAAGTCACTGCGCAGCAACGATACACCGATAGAAAGTGCATCCAGCACTTCCACTTCCAGCTTGCGATGCCACAGGCAGACCAGACCACGGCGGATAAATTCAATTGCTTTGAACACCGTGATAACGGCCTGCACCGGAGCAGGCAGAAACAGCTTGCGGAACGCACGGAACACCACCAAGTTGACAAAACGTTCCTGGTATTCCTGGTTGATCTTACGGCTGTCAGCCGAAGTAACCAGTGAATCCAGTTCCGGGTTATCAAACTTATAATGGCTCAGCACCGTTACTGCACCCGCACGGCTGCCCTTATATTTGATCAGAACATCGCCGGTGCGTTCATACACTTTGGCATGTTCAATGGCTTCCGAATGGTTCAGGTATGCTTCCAAAACATCTGCACGGTGCAGGGTCATACGCACGGCATTTACATGCACACGCATACGGCCGCGGCTTTCATGTAAAATTGTACATTTCATAGTTGTATTTCCTTATTCAGCTTTCCCAACTGCCAATTCTGGCACAGCGATAAAGGCATCATCCGTTCAGCCGCTGTGCCCCACCACATAAAAAGGGCCGCCTGCAGGCGGCCCAAAAGAAGCAATTATTCTGCGGCGCTTTCAGCAGCGTCATCAGCGATAACTTCCTGTTCAGCTGCGGCTGCGCGGGCTTCGTTGATGGCCTTTGCATCTGCCAGAATGTCGCCAGCCTCTTCCTGAACGCGGCTGACCGTCTCCATAGTGCAGTCTTTCATACGCAGAACGGCTGCGGTGGTCTGGGTATAGACCTTCTTAGCGTCCTTGCTGGCCAGGATTTTGAAACCAGCGGAGCCAAACAGCATACCACCAACAAAAATTGCTACCTTCTTTACGTTCACCATAATCCGTTGAACTCCTCTCTATTGATTCGACATTCCCAGGGGGTGCAAGCTGCTGCATACATCCCCCGGCTGCAATTGGCGATGTTTCGCAAGATTAACTTCTTGCAAAAATCCTTATTCGCAAGTATAACGTATTTTACACTTTTTACAAGTGCATTTTGGATAAAAAATGTGCCGTCTGGTTTTATTTTTGAAAATTCTATGTTCCACGTTCCACCATTTCGCCCAGTTTCAGCCCACCGTTGCTGTGCGTTTTGCTGCGCTGTAATTCCACATCAGGCAATCGTTTTTTCTTCCGGCAGCTGGTCGGTGCGCACGCGGCGGCATTCCCGCGGGGTAATGCCTTTTTCGCGCTTAAACATTGCCGCAAAACGGCTGGGGCTGTCGTACCCAACCCGCTGTGCGATCTCCAAAATGCTCAAATCCGTTGTGAAAAGCAGCTGTTCCGCATGCTGCACACGGCAGCGGCGCAGGTAAGTATTGATTGGCAAGCCGTACACCTGTTTGAACGCCCCTTTCAGCGAAGTAAGAGAGATATGATACCGCTGCGCCAGTTCCGCCTGGGTTACGCGGCTATCGAGATGTTCCACCAGATACTGGTGCACCTGCTGCACACACTCGGCCTGTTCTTTGTACAGATAGGCCGAAGCTGTAGACATGGTTTCCGGTTCATTCACTTTCTGGCTGCGGCTCATTTTCTTCCACCTCCGTTTCGGCAAAGAGCGCACCAAAATGTTCCCTGTAATCCCGGTCAGGAAGCGCTGCAATCAACGCCAGCGCCGCATTGCGCCGTTCATCTGCACTGACTGGGAACGGATATTCCGGCATAGCGGCAAGGGTTGCATCCAGCAAGCGGCGGTAGTAGTTTACGGTAAACGCACCGCGGTCCGTCAGATAAATTTTGCCATAGTGCCGTTTTACCACCATACCATCCCGCATGAGAATGTTCAGGATATGCACAACCGAGGGTTTGGTAACCCCCAGTGCACTGGCAATCTGACGGGAAGATACATCCGGGGTTGCTGCAGCTGCATTGCTGATTGCAAACAGATATCGCAGGTGGGCATCGCTCAATGCCATGTTCATCACTCCATATCAAGCAGCCCGCACCATAGTGCAGCTGATAAAAAATGCGGCGGACCGCGGGCATTGCTGCCTGCGGCCCGCCGCGCTGGGATTCAGGAAAATTTAAGCTTTAATGTACCTGACTTGCGTTAGCCTTTGCCTTTTCTTCGGCAATCCGTTTGAACTTTGCAAGCTCTTCTGCATTTTCTTTGCAGGAGCCATTGCAGCCACCGGAGCAGCCACACTCACCGTGGCAGCTGCCACCGCAATCACAGCCAACGCCGCCATGCTTGTGAGAGTGCCACACAATCAGGCCCGTGCCCCCAAACACAATAACCGCACCAATAATGGTAGGCAGATTAAAATTTGTGGCCAAGAAATCCATCATAGCGAAACACCTCTCTTATAAAAGGAACATCAAATTGTCAGTGATTACTTGGAAGCAGCAACCTTCTTGACATCAATCTTAACTTCGTTATCATTCAGGTACTTGTTGGGGCGAACCAGCATGTAGATGGTAAACACAATGATAGCGACAGCAACAATGGTGAAGATGTTGAAGCCAACTTCGCCGGTGATCAGGCCGCCGATCTGGTAAACAACCAGAGATGCACAGTAGGCCACCAGGCACATATAACCAATGGCGATAGCAGTCCACTTGCCGTTGTTCATCTCGCGCTTGATGGCGCCCATAGCAGCGAAGCAGGGAGCGCACAACAGGTTGAAGATCATGAAGCTGTAAGCGGAGATCGCGGTGAAGCTGGCAGCAACCTCGGGCCAGATCTCGTCGCCGTTGTCAGACAGCTCGTCAGCATAGTGATACAGAACACCGAAGGTACCGACGACATTCTCCTTGGCGATCAGGCCGGAGATAGAAGCGACGGTTGCACGCCAGTTGCCGAAGCCCTGCGGGATGAAGATCCAGGAAATTGCGCTTGCAACGATAGCCAGGATGGAGTTGTCCTGATCCTCGACCATCGTGAACGCGCCGTTCTCGAAGCCGAAGCCCTGCAGGAACCACAGGATGATGGTGGCAGCCAGAATGACGGTGCCGGCACGCTTGATGAAGGACCAGCCGCGCTCCCAAGTAGCGCGCAGGACGTTGCCCCATGCGGGCACATGGTAAGCGGGCAGCTCCATAACGAACGGAGCAGGATCACCGGCGAACAACTTCGTCTTTTTCAGGATGATGCCGGAGATGATGATGGCTGCAAAGCCGATGAAGTAAGCAGAGGTGGCGACCCAGCTGCTGCCGCCGAACAGAGCACCTGCGATCAGGCCGATGATGGGCATCTTGGCACCGCAGGGAATGAAGCAGGTGGTCATGATCGTCATACGGCGGTCACGCTCGTTCTCGATGGTACGGGAAGCCATAACACCGGGAACGCCGCAGCCGGTACCAACCAGAATGGGGATGAAGCTCTTGCCGGACAGGCCGAACTTGCGGAAGATACGGTCCATGATGAAAGCAACACGGGCCATGTAACCAATGTCTTCCAGGATGGAAAGCAGGAAGAACAGAACCAGCATCTGGGGAACGAAGCCCAGAACCGCGCCGACACCGGCGACGATGCCGTCCATGATCAAGCCGTACAGCCAGCCAGCAACGCCAACGCTCTCCAGGAAACCGCCCAGTGCATTGGGAACGATCTCGCCGAACAGAACATCGTTGGTCCAGTCAGTTGCGAAGCTGCCGATGGAGATACCGCCATCTGCAATGGAGGTACCCATGGACAGCGCGTACATGAGGAACATGATCAAGGCAAAGATTGGCAGAGCGAAGATACGGTTGGTAACAACCTGGTCGATCTTATCGGAAACAGTCAGGTGCTCAACGCGAGCTTTCTTTCTGACAGCCTTCTCAACAACAGTGTTGATGTAAGCATAACGCTGGTTGGTGATGATGCTCTCGGCGTCATCGTCCATTTCCTTCTCGCAGTCTGCGATGTGCTGGTCAATGTGGTCAACCAGCGCCTTGTCCAGCTTCAGCTCCTGCTGAACCTTGTCATCACGCTCGAACAGCTTGACGGCGTACCAACGCAGGAAGCGGTCATCAACCTTGCCCTGGATGGACTCTTCGATATGAGCGATGGCATGCTCAACGCTGCCAGTGAACACATGGGGCAGCTCGCCAGCCTTGCCAGACTTTGCAGCGGCAACAGCCATCTCAGCAGCCTTCATGCTGCCTTCGCCCTTCAGTGCGCTGATCTCAACAGCCTGGCAGCCCAACTCTGCGCTAAGCTTCTTCAGGTCGATCTTATCACCATTCTTGCGGACCAGGTCGATCATGTTGACGGCCATAACCACAGGAATGCCCAGCTCAATCAGCTGGGTGGTCAGGTACAGGTTACGTTCAATGTTGGTACCATCAATGATATTCAGGATGGCATCAGGCTTTTCATTGACCAGGTAACCACGGGCCACAACTTCCTCCAGGGTGTAGGGGGACAGGGAGTAGATACCGGGCAAGTCCTGAATGACAACGTCCTTCTGACCTTTCAGGCGGCCTTCCTTCTTTTCAACCGTAACGCCGGGCCAGTTGCCGACATACTGGTTAGAACCGGTTAAGTCATTGAACAGGGTAGTTTTACCACAGTTCGGGTTACCGGCTAGTGCAATTTTAATGCTCATTGCGTTACCCTCTCTTCTCTAGTTGGAATCAAACCAATTCGATCATTTCTGCGTCAGCCTTGCGCACGCTCAACTCGTAGTTGCGCACGGTCAGCTCCATGGGGTCACCCAGGGGGGCAACCTTGCGGACATAGATCTGAACACCTTTGGTGATGCCCATATCCATGATGCGGCGCTTGACAGGGCCTTCGCCGTGCAGCTTGGCAACGGTGACAGTCTCGCCGACTTTCGCGTCTTTCAGAGTTTTCATTTTTATCCTCCTCACAATATCTCTATCGGGAAGCCGCTGGATAAGCCGCAGCCTCCAAAACAGCGGATTGGCGCTGTTTTAACCAATCATAATGCGGTTTGCCATGGTTTTGTCCAGTGCAATGCGGCTCTCTTTTACCTGAATGATCAGGTTGCCCGCAATTTCGTTCACAACGGTAACCGTTGCGTCCACAACAAATCCCAACTCAGCCAGGTGCTGGCGAACTTCGTCTTTACCAGTGATTTTTTTGATGGTGACAGTTTCGCCTGCTTTTGCCATCGTAATCGGCATCATCGTTTCATCCCCCAACGTCCAAATTGCTTTACGCTTATAACGTTCCGTTCTGTTTTTTCTGCATCTTGCACAGGCGCAAAAAAGCCGGAGTTTAACCCTTAATCCCCTGTGATCTGCCGCTTCCCGGCCACCCGCAGAAGATTAGCAGATGCTAACTTCTTTGAACATTCGCAGTTTACCACTGCTAACCCACAATGTCAATAGTTTTGAAGTCATCCAAAATTAGTTTGTGCTAACCGATAAGTCGTGGCTAACTTTTTCACACTTTTTAAGGCAATTTGCACAAAGGACGCTGCGTCATTCAGGCATTTTATGCCCTTTCCCCCTTCTTTTGAGCGGAATATGCTGTATTCTCTCTGCTTGACAAATACCCATTGGGTTGGTATGATGAAGCCGTTATGAGTTGCCGCCTGCCTTTTGGGTCAGTTTGGTTTAGGATACATAACCTATTGCAGAAAGGATGAGTTTAATGGTTCAAATTACTGTTGGGGTAGATGGAATGGCATGCAGCATGTGTGAAGCACATGTTTCTGACGCAATCCGCAAGGCATTCCCCGTCAAAAAGGTAACCGCCAACCACACCAAGGGCCAGGCTGTTATTGTAGCCGAAAACGAAATTGCTGAGGCTGACATCGCTAAAGCGCTGGAACCAACTGGCTACCGCATGGTCAGCTACAGCTGCGCACCTTACCAGAAGAAAAAGCTGTTTGGTATTTTTGGCTGATTGCCCAATCCGTGCGCTTCATCATCCGGCAGAGCCGCTACCCGGTGTTCTGCCGGATTTTTGTTTGTCTTTTCTATCTTATAACAGCCCTGATGATAAACTGTAAAAAGCAAACGGCAGTGAACCGATGCCTTTTTCTCGGTATCGGTTCCCCGCCGTCATAATGCTATTTGCTCAAGGTGTAGTGAGCACCTCAGGACACTTTGCTCAGCAGGCTGCCAGCTTTGCGCCCAGAGCGTTGCAGGCTGCGATTGCATCTTCGTCCGGTGCTTCGTTTGCCATAACGCCAGGTTCTTCCTGCATCACAGCGCCGTCTTCCTTGCAGCGTGCGCACCAGTCTTCCAGCCACTGGCCAGAGCCCCAGCCGTAAGAACCGAACAGAGCAACCTTCACACCAGACAGGCTGCCTTCCAGGTCAGCGAACATGGGTTCAAATTCGCCTTCCTCCAGCTGCTCTGCGCCCATAGCGGGGCAGCCGAAAGCAACTGCGCCGTAATCGGCCAGCTTTGCGCTATCAAATTCTGCGCAGGTCAGCACATCGGCTTCGCCGCCAGCATTCTTAACGCCCTCTGCCACAGCCTGGGCCATCTGCTCAGTATTGCCTGTGCCACTCCAATAAACGATTGCTACCTTGTTCATAATCAAACAGCTCCTTTATTATATTTTAAGGCAATACCGCATAATTCTAAGTGCCGATACGGTGAGCGAGGTGCGGCAGATGCTAAGCCAAAAGCGCAGATAATACTGGATGCTGCAAAGGTGAGCGCCGCCAGTGGCGGAAACAGCGAACCGAAGCAGGGGCAGCGGTCGCAGAGTGCGAGGGGCTTTTGCCCCCGAAGCACGATGCGGGTACCGCAACCCGACTTATCGAGCATTTTGGCAACGCAGATGCCGTGCCGCAGCCGCCGGAGCGGTGCTTAAGCCGTAAGGCGGGAATTGTGCGGTATTACCTTAACATGGGCGTGCGCCCATTATATCAAACGGCTACTGCGAGCCGGGTGATCGGTGTACCGCTCTGGAAACAGCGGAGATAAACTTCAGTGCATTTGCGGAAGCGTTCAAACGTCTTTTGTGCTGCAGCGGGGTCGCCATAGCATTTCCAGTAACCGCAGAACGTATAATTTTTGCCCTTGTTTGCCACAAAGCCAACGACATCTTCCAGCGGATAACCAAGGAAAACGCCAATCTCGTGCGGGAACTCTGCTTCGCAGCAAAGGCACCGAGAAAGATGATCCAAGCACTCCTGCAAGCCGCCCTGGGGGTAACCTTCCCGCAGCAGGTACTGCTGCACATCCGGCTGCTGCAGGCTTTCTTCCAGGCTCTTTGCGCGGTAGACATAAACCAGATAGGCGTGGGTGATGGGGCATTCCTTGATGATAGAAACCGTAACGCCTTTGGGTTTTAGCTCGGCCGCCCAGCGCTCCGCCATGGCGTGCATGGCGCTTGCATCGGGTTCAACCCAGCGGAAGAGGTTTGCCACTTTAAGTCCCGCCAGAACAGGAGCACACTGCGTTACAAACGAGGTTTCAAAATTACGCTGCATGGTGTACCCTCCTGTTTTGACCGCGCAATTAGTTCGTGCTAACTTCAAATCATTAAAAATTCCCGCCGCCATTGCTATGTTTATGCAGAGAGTACGGGATATTCGTTGGTTAGGTTTATCTAACCAACGCAGTTAGAATACCATATCTTCCCCATGGTGTCAAGGGGCCTTCCCAAACATTTTGCTTTTATTTTTTCTTGGCTCCAAATTAGGGCAATACCGCATAATTCTAAGTGCCGATACGGCGAGCGAGGTGCGGCAGCTGCTAAGCCAAAAGCGCAGATAATACTGGATGTCTTATCGAGCATTTTGGCAACGCAGATGCCGTGCCGCAGCCGCCGAAGCGGTGCTTAAGCCGTCAGGCGGGAATTGTGCGGTATTGCCTTAGAACGATAATAAAAGAAATGCCAAAAAAATAAAACCTCCAGCCTGTTTTGTCGGCCAGAGGTTTGTATGCTTCTCTTCTGTTTTTCTTTCGTTATTGTCCTGCGCTTACCCCTGCGATTTTTCAATCAGCTCGCGGGCGTTGGCAAGGCTGAGGTCTGTAACTTTATCGCCGGAGATCATGCGGGCTAACACCTGCACGCGGCCATCCAGATCCAGCGGATGGATCTCAGTGAAGGTCCGGTTGTCCCGCACCTTCTTTTCAATCAGCAGCTGGTTATCGGCAAAGGCAGCGATCTGCGGGGTATGGGTGATGCACAGCACCTGATGGCCGCTTGCGGTCTGCTTCAGCTTTTGGCCAATACGCCCGGCGGCAAGGCCCGAAACACCGGTGTCGATCTCATCATAAATAACGGTCGAAATCGCATCTTTATCAGCCAAGGCGCTCTTGAACGCCAGCATGATACGGGAAAGCTCGCCGCCGGAAGCGATTTTAGCCAACGGCTTGGGCTCCTCGCCGGGGTTGGTAGAAATCAAAAATTCAATGTTATCCTGTCCTGCGGAAGCTAACGGGCCGCGCTGATGGCGCAGCACCATACGCACGCCGGGCATGTTCAAAAATTCCAGTGCTTCCCGCATTTGGCGGTTCATGCTGGTAAAAGCTTTCAGGCGAGCTTGGGTCAGCGTTTCCGCTGCAGCCTTGGTCTGGCGGTACAATTCCTGTTTGCGCTGGGTCAGCTCTGCAATGCGCTTGCCGGAGGACTGGTACCCTTCCAATTCTTCGGCCGCCTTATCCCGCCGAGTCAGCAGCTCTTCCACACTGGCACCGTAACGCTGTTTCATGCGGTAAATCTGGTCCAGCCGTTCTTCGATTTGATCCAGCTCCCCCGGGTCAAAATCATAACCGTCCAGGCGGTCGGCGAGGTCGGTGGCCAGCTCCCGCGCACCGTAATACAAATCGCTCAGGCGCTCGCTGAGCGGTGCCAGGCTCTCATCCAGGCGAGCGCTTTCGGCCAGCTCATTGACCACACTGCCCAGCAGATCCGCTGCGCCCATCATTTCGCCGGAATCATCACCGGAAAGCGCCTGGTGCGCCGCCGTCAGACCATCCAGAATGCCCTGTGCGTGCATGATGACCTTGCGGCGCTCCATCAAACGTTCTTCCTCGCCTGCGGTCAGCGCAGCGGCATCAATGGTATCAATCTCTTCCGAAAGCTCTGCGATCCGGCGCTGCTTTTCTTCCTCGCTGGAAGTCAACGCATCCAGCGCGCGCTTTGCCGTGACAAGAGCGCGGTACAGCGCATGGTAAGCGGCATACTCTGTCCCATCCTGCGCGTACTGATCCAGCAGGGCCAGATGGGTTGCCGGGTTGGTCAGACTGGTGCTGTCGTGCTGGCCATGGATGGTCAGCAACCCGGCGGAAATATCCCGCACCACGCCGGCGGTAGCGGGCATACCGTTAATACGGCAGCTGCCTTTTCCGTCCGCGCTGATCTCGCGGTACAGCAACAGGTCATCCTGGGCACCATAGCCGCATTTTTCCACCTGCTCCCGCACATGGGCCGGAATAGATTCAAACGTGGCCCAAATGCGTGCCTTGGGCGCACCGCTGCGCACCAGATCACGCGAGGTACGGTTGCCCAGAATGGCATTGATGGAATCGATCATGATAGATTTGCCGGCGCCGGTTTCGCCCGTCAGCACATTCAGGCCCGGGGTAAACTGTACTTCGGCTTTTTCAATCACGGCAACATTTTCAATTTTCAGCTCCGCAAGCATGGATGCTGCTCCCCCTCCGGCGGTTTAAGTGTGGCGTACCGTATAGCGCTGCAGCTGACGGGTGATCTCAGCAGCGTTTTCCTCGGTGCGCATCAGGATAAAAAACGTATCATCACCGGAAAGTGTACCAACAACACCTTCCCAGGTTTGAGCGTCAAAAACTTCACAGGCGGCATTCGCCATGCCGGAAAAGCATTTGACCAGTACCATATGCCCAGCATAGTCCACCTTGAGCACAGACTCCCGGAAAATGGTTTCAAACCGGTTTGGTGAATGAGCCACCTTGCCGTTGCCGTTTGCCGGCATATAGCGGTAGCCGCCCTCCCCCGTTGCAGTTTTTACCAGGCGCAGTTCCCGGATATCACGCGATACCGTTGCCTGCGTTACATCAAAACCGGCACGGCGTAGATGTTCGAGAAGATCCTCCTGCCGGTCAATCGGATATTTTTCAATCAGGTCCAAAATTGCCTGATGGCGCGCACTTTTCATTGCAGAGTCATCTCCTCATCAATTTTGTTTCTATCGCACGGAACTGCTCGGTTTCGTCAAAGGTAATCAGCCCCAGCTGTTCCACTGCCGTGGTAATGGTCAAACTTTCGCCCGGCTGCAAATCACAGCGGGAATGGCTGTCCGCGCTGGCGTACACGCTGTCACGGTTGGTTGCTTCCGCCACCACCGTCAGGGTACGGCTGGCCGAAAACACCAGCGGCACCGCGTGGATGCTGTGCGCACAGACCGGTGTAAGCACCATAACCGCCGCACAGGCATCCAGCACCGGCCCACCTGCGGAAAGCGAGTAAGCCGTGGAGCCCGTGGGTGTTGCGATGATCACCCCATCGCTGCGGTAGCGGCTGACAAAAGCGCCATCGCAGTAGACGGTATAATCCATGGGGTGCAGGCGGGAATTGCCGAACAGCACCACGTCGTTCATGGCAACCTGGTGCCAGTTATGGGCCGGGGCATCCGCGCGCAGCAGGTTGCGCGGCTCAATGGTATACCGCCCCGCAGCCAGGCGGGCCAGCTTTTCCGGCAGCTCTGCCACCTCGCAGGTAGCCAAAAAGCCAATGCGCCCCAGGTTGACACCCAGGACCGGCTTGCTTTGGGCAAGGCAGTCATGGGCGATGCGCAGCAGTGTGCCATCCCCGCCAATGGTGATAACCTGTTTTGCCTGGGCCAACGCCTGCTGCTGAGGCAGGAATACCGCCTTGGTATCCACCAATTCCCCAGCCAGCTCATCCGCCAGCAGGGCATGGATGCCGTGTTGATCCAGCAAAGCGATCACCTGACGGGTAACGGAAAAATCGGTATCTTTGATTCTGTTTGGAAAAAGAAAAACGGACAAGCTCTTTTCCCCTTTCCGGGTATGGTTTCAAAGGCAACACCGCACAATTCCCGCCTTACGGCTTAAGCACCGCTCCGGCGGCTGCGGCACGGCATCTGCGTTGCCAAAA
>NZ_PSQF01000076.1:0-13030 GCF_003324125.1 Subdoligranulum sp. APC924/74
TTTTGGCAACGCAGATGCCGTGCCGCAGCCGCCGAAGCGGTGCTTAAGCCGCTAGGCGGGAATTGTGCGGTGTTGCCCAAAATATAATGATTTTGTAAATCAAAATGCTATTTTTACCCTGTAGAGACCGTGAGGGCGTACATCGTGCGCCCGCCCACCTAAAAAATACAACGGTGCCGTTTTAGGCTGCCACGGGCCAAAGCCCCAAAATAATCATCACCCGTATTATATCATAGTGCGGCACGATATAATAGAACCGCCCACAAAACGGAAAAGAAAAAAGCCCGTGCACAACGCACGGGCAATCTTTCAACAAGAAAAACAAAACTTGTTTAAAACTTAATTTGATTTTTTGCGGCGGTGCAGAACCATGCCCAGCAGCTTTTCCACCATGGCAAACACCTCGCGGAAGTTCAGCAGGCAGATGGCAAAGGTCAGCACCGTGACCGGCAGCACCCAGTGCTCCAGCTTGAACAGCATGGCAATCTCCACAAAGATCAGCCCAAGGTTCAGCAGCATCCAGGCGGGGTGAAAGTCGATCTCCAGCAGCCCGTGGGTGGAGTAAGCACGCAGCAGGAAAACAATCAGCAGGGAGATGAAACTTGCCATCGTAACGCCCCATGGCCCAAACCAGCGGATGAACAAAAAGTTCAGAACCAGATTAACCACGGCACCTACCAACATGGTGTAGAACGAACTGGTGGACCGCTTGTATACCACATACACGCTGTTCAGGAAGTTGTTCAGGCAGGTGCACATGGAAGCCAGTGTCAGGAACGGCACAAACTGCCAGCCAAGGAAGTAATCCTCGCGGAAAACGTGCATCATGGGCTGGCACAGCCAGATGACGCCTGCCACACAGCAGAACATGACCGCCGCATATACCCGGAACACCTTGCTGAAGAACGCCGAACGCTCGGATTCCTCTGTCACAGCCGAAAGCTGCCATGCCTCATAAAAAATCTGCCCCACAATGGTAATGATCTGCGGCAGATAATACCCGGCTTTCAGCAGGCCCACCCACCAGGTGCTGCTTTTGCCGTCAATGCCGTCACACATGCCCTGTACATAGAACAGGTCCGAAGCGTTGATGATCCAAAAGCTGATGGAAGCCGGGATCATGGGGATGCAATAACGCAGCATGTCCTTCCAAAGGGCTTTGTTGAACTTTTTGAAACTGAAATACTGGTGGCAGTGCCCGGCAATAAAAACAAAGATTGCCGAAAGCGCATCCGAACAGGCCATGGCAAGCAGGTAGCCGTTCGCGCCCAGATCCAGCACATCCAGGAACAGATAATAGAAGCCAAGCAGCGTGGCGGAAGTCAAAACGCCATCCACCGCAACCAGACGGTTCAGCATGCGGGAACGGATGAACTGGGTGCAGAGCGTGCGCAGGCAGCTCATCAATACACAGGCGTAAATCAGAACCAGATAATCCGCCGCATTGGGGATCAGCCGCACCAGCGGCCAGCAGACCGCCATTAAGGCAAAGCCCAGCAGGATGGTGGCAAGGCCGTTCATGAATACGCTGGATTTATCCACCTTGCGGTCCAGGCCAAACCGGATCACCGCAAAACTGACGCCCAGGCTGACCACCGGAATCAGCAGGTTGGCCACCGACTGCATCAGGCTGGTCACACCCATCACATCCGGGCTGGCCAGCGCGTAACTCAGGTATGGCTGAATAATCAGGCTGATGATTTTGGAGCCAAAGTTGGAAATGGCAAACAGGATGGTGTTGTTCACCAGCGTGGAGTAGCGTTTGGAATCTGACAAAGTGCAGATCGCCTCCTCGATATTAAATTTGAATTAAAAAAGAATAATGTTGGTGGATCGCCGCGTGTGGCGCGGCTCAAAAATATCAGGTGGGATATGCGCCACATGCTGTGGATAAAGAGTAGAAGCACGCAATAATTAGAACCTGTTCGATAGAACTCTTTAATCACGGCAGCCAATATATGGGGAATGAAAACCAAATAATGGTACTATCTCCCTTTCAGCAGCGCCTGCCGTGCCTTATAGTCCGGCATCACCCTGGCCACGGCGGCCCAGAAAGCCGGGCTGTGGTTGGGGTGGGCAAAGTGGCAAAACTCGTGTACCACCACATACTCCTGCGCGGGCAGCGGCATCACACACAGCCGCAGGGCAAAACACAGCGTTCCTGTTTTTAGGGAGCAGCTCCCCCACCGGGTGCTCATGTCCCGCACCGCTATGCGGGGCATTTCTCCGCGCGGGCAGGTGGCGGCAAACAGCGGGTAATACTGCGCACATAGTGCCTGCATCTGGTGCAGGGCGATGGCTTTGCTCGGCAGCGGCGGTTCGGCGGCACGGTTTGCCATGTGGACCGCCATCCGGCCCTGCGCCGCGGCAACCCATCCGGCATGCGCCGCCACAAAAGCGTCCACACTGCTCAAGGGTACCCGGCGCGGCGCGCTGACGGCTACACTGCCATCCGTGCGGACCCGTATGTTCAGGTTGCGCACCCGGCGGCGCGTCAATTCATATTCGACCCCGCCCGCAATGCGGCGCTGTGGGTCTGGCTGGTTCATCTGCCCACCTCCCGACTTAGCTGTTAAGGTGTATCTGATACCCCCAAAAACAGCTGCCCCCATTGTACGCTATTTTGTCGCAAAAGGAAAGTGAAAACTTGACCTTGCGTGCAGCGGTGCAGCACGGCTGCTGCACTGCCTGCCAAAATTTTCGAAAAATCGCCTATTGTAGCCATTGGCAGGGTATGCTATAATACCAATAACGACAGTTTTTTGAACTTTACCCACGCAAACTCTGTACATACTGCCGGGGCGTGGTGCCGTATTCCGCGCGGAACGCGCGGTAAAAGTTGGCGTAATCCCCAAACCCGCAGTAGGTGCAGACTTCACTGGGGGCAAGCCCGCCGGCCAAAAGCTGCTTGGCGTTCAGCAGCCGCTTTTGCAGGATATACCGGTGCACCGTGGTGCCCACCTGCGCTTCAAACTTGCGCAGCAAATGGTACTTGCTGATAAAAAAGCGCTCTGCCAGCGCATCCAGCGTCAGGGCTTCGCTGTAGTGCTCGTTGATGTAGCTCAATACCCCGTCCACCACCCGGTCAGACGCCATATCGGCCGAAAGCGCGCTCTGCATGCTGCGGTCCGCCGCGCTCTGATTGATGGCAACCATCAGCTCCACCAGGCTGCAAACGGCCAGCAGGTCGCTGCCATAACTTTCCTGCATGTGCAGGCTGCGCAGCTTGTCCAGCTCACGGCGCATCTCGGCGCTGCGGGGGCCGGGCAGGCGCAGCAGATTGGTATGGCCGGGCACCGTGGTGTCAAAGCAACGGGTCAGGCTGGTGTGCGGGCTGGAAAGGGATTCCAGATACCCGCGGTCCACCCACAGCACAATGCGCTCGTAAGGTTCATCATTGCTGTCAACCCGCGCTTGGTGCAGCTCCAGCGGGCTGATCAGCATCAGATCCCCCGCGCGCATGTGGAAGATGCGGTTTTCGACTGTATAAGATACACTGCCGCGCAAAAGCATGTAGATTTCATAAAAATCGTGGTGGTGCAGCTCCACTTCATCCATGTAGCGGTAGCGGTAAATTTCAAAATCCCGGCGGATCATGGTCTGCCGCCGTGTAAAGGGTTGAAAGCTGTTTTCTGCCATAATCCTGTCATCTCTCTTTCTACTTTCATAGTACCGCAATTTTTGCAATCTTTCAAGCAATTACGCCAATTTGATTTGCAAAAAATAAGGGTTATACTTATCCACAGTTTGAATGAACAACACCGGCCGTGCTGCAAAGCAAGGCCACCGAAGATATCACAAAACAAAATCTGAAGGAGTGTTTCGCCATGAAAATGAACGCTGCATCCATCAAGAACCAGAAGGCTGAATGGGAAGCTCTGGGCGTTAAGCTGCCCGCCTTTGACCATGACGCTATGACTGCCAAAACCAAGGAGCATCCGGTTTGGGTCCACTTTGGCGCAGGCAACATCTTCCGCGGCTTTATCGCAGCTCTCCAGCAGCGCCTGCTGAACGAAGGTCTGCAGGACCGCGGCATCATTGCAGCCGATACCTTTGACTATGACATCATTGATAAGATCTACACCCCGTTCGACAATCTGACCATGATGGTCACCCTGAACCCGGATGGCTCCACCAGCCGCGAGATCATCGGTTCTGTTGCCGAGGGCCTGCGCGCTGATTCTTCTGACGCTGCCATGATGGCACGCTTCAAGGAGATCTTCACCGATCCCGGCCTGCAGATGATCTCCTTCACCATCACCGAGAAGGGCTATGCCCTGTACCGTCCCGATGGCAGCCTGATGCCCGTTGTGCAGGCTGATATCGATGAAGGTCCGGCACACGCACGCCACGCCATGAGCATGGTCGCTGCCCTGCTGTTCGAGCGTTTCCAGGCTGGTGCCGCCCCGCTGGCTGTTGTCAGCATGGACAACTGCTCCCACAACGGCGAAAAGTTGCAGTCCAGCGTGATGACCGTTGCCAAGGCATGGGCTGAAAAGGGCTATGTCGGCCAGGACTTCATCGCTTACCTGGAAGACGAGAGCAAGATCGCATTCCCCTGGTCCATGATCGACAAGATCACCCCGCGCCCCCACAAGATCGTGGAAGAGCAGCTGGTCAAGGATAACATCGAGGATATGGAGCCCATCGTTACCAGCAAGAACACGTTCATTGCTGCCTTTGTCAACGCAGAGCGCCCGCAGTACCTGGTTGTTGAGGACAAGTTCCCCAATGGCCGTCCCCCGCTGGAAAAGGCCGGCGTCTATATGACCGACCGCGACACCGTCAACAAGACCGAGCGCATGAAGGTCACCACCTGCCTGAACCCGCTGCACACCGCCATGAGCGTTTACGGCTGCATGCTGGGCTACACCCTGATCTGCGACGAGATGAAGGATGCCGATATCGTTGCCCTCATCAAGCGCCTGGGCTATGTTGAAGGCCTGCCCGTTGTGGTCAACCCTGGCATCCTGGAGCCCAAGGCATTCATCGATGAAGTTGTTGAGCAGCGCCTGCCCAACCCGTTCATGCCGGACGCCCCGCAGCGTATCGCTACCGATACTTCCCAGAAGGTCGGCATCCGCTTTGGCGAGACCATCAAGAGCTATGTTGCTGAAGGCCGCGACCTGAACACCCTGGTGTCCATCCCGCTGGCCATTGCTGGCTGGCTGCGTTACCTGCTGGCTGTTGATGACAACGGCAACGCATTTGAAGTTTCTGCAGACCCCCTGAAGGATGACCTGCAGGCTAAGCTGGCTACCATCAAGTTTGGTGCTCCCGACAGCTGCACCGACCAGCTGGACAGCATCCTGAGCAATGCTTCCATCTTTGGCTCTGACCTGACCAAGACCGTTCTGGCCGACAAGGTCAAGGCTTACTTCAAGGCTGAGATCGCAGGCCCCGGCGCTGTCCGCAAGACCCTGCACGACGCTGTCAACGCTTAATGAAGGCGTAACCAAAAGGCATTCCGGGGAAACCCCGTATTGACTCGGAATCCAAGATTGCCCCAGATAAACAACAATCAAGGAGGAACACACTTATGCCTATGCAAATGGGTTGGCGCTGGTATGGTGAGGACAACGACCCCATCACCCTCAGCGACATCAAGCAGATTCCCGGCGTTACCAGCATCGTTTGGGCTCTGCACCACAAAATGCCCGGTGAGATTTGGGAAGAGAACGAGATCAAGGAAGTCATGGATCAGATCCACGCTTACGGCTTCAACGGCGACGTTGTTGAATCTGTGAACGTCCATGACGATATCAAGATCGGCCTGCCTACCCGCGACCAGTATATCGAAAACTACAAGCAGTGCATCCGCAACCTGTCCAAGTTTGGCGTTAAGGTTATCTGCTATAACTTCATGCCTATCTTTGACTGGACCCGCACTGACCTGTTCCACCCTGTCGGTGATGGCTCCACCGCCCTGTTCTATCAGAAGGATATGATCAAGGACGATTACAAGGCTATGGCCAAGTATATCCTGGACTTCACCGAGAAGTACCACATGACCTTCCCCGGCTGGGAGCCGGAGCGTATGGCTAAGCTGGACGAGCTGTTTAAGGCCTATGCCCCTGTCACCAAGGAGAAGCTGTGGGAGAATCTGAAGTACTTCCTGGAAGCCCTCATGCCCACCTGCCGCGAGTGCGACATCAAGATGGCCATCCATATGGACGATCCCCCATGGGATATCTTCGGCCTGCCCCGCCTGCTGGTGGACGCCGAGAGCATCGACCGCTTCCTGTCCATGGTGGATGATCCGTACAACTGCCTGACTCTGTGCTCCGGCAGCCTGAACGCCAACCCCAACAACAATGTTGCCGAGATCGTCCGCAAGCACTGCGACCGCATCGCTTTCGCTCACATCCGCAACATCCATCACTTTGATAACGGTGACTTCTCTGAGGCTGCCCACCGCGATTGCTGCGGTGAGACCGGCATCATCGAGATCCTGCGCGCTTACCACGACAACGGCTTTGAGGGCTATATCCGCCCCGACCACGGCCGTCAGCTGTGGGAGGAAGGCCCCGGCAACTGCCGCCCCGGCTACGGCAAGTATGACCGTGCCCTCGGCATCCAGTATATGCTCGGCGTCTGGGATCTGCTCGACCGCCTGGATGAAGAGAAGAATAAGTAATTTCTGACCTTTTCAGCTTTTCTGGCTCGCACCCGTATGGGTGCGGGCTTTTTGTTTTGCCGTAAAAATCAGCCGTAATCTGGCGCGCTCCCCGTAGGGGGCGCACATCGTGCGCCCGCCAACCGGAAAAGAACGGCATCCCTTTTTCAATTTTTATATCGCTTGGTTATGCTACTCCAATCAAAACCGATATCCAATATCACCAAATATCCGCCCAAATCTTCTCCATCCCGGCCACTTGTTCCCGCTGCATCCAAATGCTATAATTGGCATATAAACCAATACAGAAAGCGTGATTCTAATGCCCAGACGATATGACAGCGCCGACGCCAAGCGCCGCATTTTAACGGCCTGTGTTCGGTTCTTTCTGGAAAAAGGCTATACCCGCACCACTGTTGCCGAAATTGTCAAGGAAGCCGATGTCAGCATCAGTACCTTCCAGAATGTGTTCCGCACCAAGGATGGCGTTCTGGTGGAGCTGGTCAAATTCATGTTCGGCAGTCAGTTTGATATGGCGGGCCAGATCGCAGGCCAAAAGCTGCCGCCCGTCTATGTGTACGCGGTGGAGACCAGCATCCAGCTGGCTTTGACCGAGCTGAACGAGAACCTGCGGGATATCTACCTGGAAGCCTACAGCCACACCGAAGCGTCCGAGTATATCTACCAGCACACCTCCAGCGAACTGCACCGCATTTTCGGCCCCTACCTGCCCAGCTATACCGAAAGCGACTTCTATGAACTGGAGATCGGCTCTGCGGGCATAATGCGGGGCTATATGTCCCGCCCGTGCGATAAATACTTTACGCTGGAAAAAAAGTTGGCCCGCTTCCTTTCCATGAGTTTAAACGCTTACGCGGTGCCCGCCGCAGAGCAAAAGCAGGTGCTGGATTTTATCGCCAAGCTGGATATCCGCGCCATTGCCGTGCAGGTCATGCAGGAACTGTTCAAAGCGCTTGCCATGCGTTTTTCCTTCCCGCTGCCGGATTCCGTAAAAGCATAATCAGCCAGCACCGCCCCCGTTTGTCCGCCAACCCGTCATGAACAGGAGGAAAAGATGAAAGCGATTCAATGGATCATTTCCGCTCTGGTTGCCGTGGTCATCATCGCCGCCGCCGTTGGCGGCGGGGTGTACTTTACCCGGCTCAAAAGCATCCACAGCATCCGCAAACTGACCGATTACGAAAACTATAACCTCTACCGCATGGATATTGACTATGCGTATGATCTCGACCGCCTGATCGACCGCGGCATTACCGATAACCAGAGCATGATCAATGCCATCCTAGCCGAAGCCCTGCCCTACCTGCCTATCCATATGAAAGCCCCAAACTTTGGCTGCAGCGCGTTCTGCACCCAGGGCACGGACGGCCACACCCTGATGGGCCGCAACTATGATTTCAAGAACGATACCTCCGCCATGCTGGTCTACTGCACCCCCAAGGACGGTTACGCCTCGGTCGCCTTTGCCGCACTGGATAACATCAACGCCAACACGCCGGACGCGAGCATGGCCAAAAAGCTGGCAACCCTCACCGCGCCGTTCATCTGCCTGGACGGCATGAATGAAAAAGGCGTTTCTATCGCCGTTCTCACGCTGGACAGTGACCCCACCTACCAGCAGACCGGCAAGCCGATGATCGCTACCACCCTTGCCATCCGCCTGGTGCTGGACCGCGCCGCCACCACAGCCGAAGCTGTAGAGCTGCTGAGCAAATATGATATGTTCGCTTCCAGCGGGCGGGATTACCACTTCTATATCACCGATGCTTCCGGTGATGGCCGCGTGCTGGAATACGACTGCAATGACCCCGCCCGCCCCCTGACCGTTACCCCCAGCCGCAGCGTAACCAACTTCTTTGTCATGTACAAGGATAACGTTCTGCCCAACCAGCGCAACGGCGTTTACGGCCATGGCCGGGAGCGCTATGATGCCATCGAGGAAATCCTGGATGCCAATGCAGGCAGTATTGACCGGGAAATTGCCTGGCAGGCCCTGCAGGCGGCCTCTCAGGCCCCCAACCCGCAGGATGTGACCAGCAATACCCAGTGGAGCATCCTGTACGATAACACCGCCCTGACCGCCGAAGCCGTCATCCGCCGCGACTGGAACACCAAAACCAGCTACAACCTGGCAAGCAATGTTGCCGTAACGGATGTAAGCTGATCCCGCCGCTTTTTTTCGCCAAATCCGGCAAAACGCATTGCACTTCTCAACCAGCAGGGCTATAATAAAACCGCGTATGAGAAGAATTCCGGGGTGCTCTACTGCCCCGTTCCAGATGGAGGAAAACAGCAATGCTCAAAGTTTGGATCAGCGGTGCCAACGGCCATCTTGGTCAGGCGCTGTGTACACGGCTTGACCGCGAAAAATACCAGCTGATCGCCACCGATGTGGCGGAAGTGGATGTGACTGTCCCCGCTGAAGTCCGCGCCTTTGCGGATGCCAACCGCCCGGATGTCATCATCAACTGCACCGGCTTTAATGATGAGGACGGCTGCGAGACGGACCCCGACCGCGCTTACCGCGTCAACGCCCTGGCCCCCCGCAACCTGGCCCTTGCCGCCGATGCGCTGGGGGCCAAGATGGTGCAGTTCTCCACCGATGATGTGTTTGCCAAGGCGAGCCACCACCCCTATAATGAGTTCGATGCCCCCGCCCCTGAAAGCCTGTATGGTAAAAGCAAGCTTGCGGGCGAAGAGTTTGTGCGCACGCTGTGCCACCGCTACCTGATCGTGCGCAGCGCCTGGGTGTACGGCATCGGGCGGGATTTTGTTTCCACCGTGCTGAACGCCGCCGCAGATCCCACCTGCCCCTGGCTGGCCGTTCCCACGGATCGCTTTGCCTCCCCTACCTCGGCCGATGACCTGACTGCCGCGGTGGAGCAGTTGATCGACCATGATACCCTGGGCATTTACCATATCGTGTGCCAGGGCCGCTGCAGCCGCTATGACTTCGCCCAAGCCATCCTGAAAGCTGCCCATATGGAAGATAAACTGGAGCTGCACCCCATCCGCGCAGCGGACGCTGGCAGCACCCCTAGCTACACCGTGCTGGATAACCTAATGCTCCGCCTGGACAATCTGCCCCAGCCCCGCCCCTGGAAAGAGGCCCTGAACGAGTACATTAACTCCCTGCAATAAGCGTAACGCCCGGCTGCCTGGCAGCCGGGCACTTTTTTGCGTGCCGCAAAAAGTAAGACCAAATTAGCAATTAGCAATTAGAAATTGGAGCCGAGCTTTTTAGGCTGTCGGTAGGGAACGGCGTCCTCAATGTCCCGGACGAGCCTGAAAATTGCCAACCATATGCCCCGCGCCGTAAAATATTTGTATAGGACGATGTGAAAAAATGATTGTTTATTTGCTCACAACCATGCTGTAGGGCGGGATGCCCTCATCCCGCCGTGGAGAAACCTAAATAATCGGCCACAACTGAAAAAACGCTTCCTGTTTCCACAATTTTTCCCGCACTTGTTGAAAACATCCAACCCTTCCGGTTTGCCCCATGCGCATCCTGCACAAATGCATCCAATCAAATCTGTTTAATCTGCGCAAGGCGGAGAATCTGTAATTTCCCTATTACACAAAATTTCAAAACGTGCTATGATAGCCACAATAAATGGTAGTCGCAGCACGGAAAGACAGCGAGACGAAAGTTTCGCTGTCTTTCTTTTTTGTCTGCGGTCTTGATTTCAGAAAGGAGCATTTCCCTATGCCCAAAACACTGCCGCAAAGAATCGTATTTACCATCGTCATGGCCACCATCATGGTGTATGGCATGATCGTTTATAACGTTGCCTTGAACACCGGCGGCGTTACCAACGCTACCTTTGGCATGGCTCTGCACGAAATGCCCATTATGGTGCCCGTGGCCTTTGTGCTGGAATTCTTTGTGGTCGAAAAGCTGGCCACCGCCCTGGCGTTCACCTTTATGCGCCCCACGGACCGCCCGCAGTTCATTACCTATGCCATCTCCCTGATGATCGTCTGCATCATGTGCCCAGTTATGAGCCTTGTGGCTACCCTGCTGTTCAAGGAGCCCAGCTTTGGCACATGGGTGCATACCTGGGGCTGCAACTTCCCTATGGCGCTCTGCTGGCAGATGTTCTACTGCGGCCCGCTCAGCCGGTTTATCTTCCGCGCTATTTTCCGCAAACAGCTGCAAGCGGAAAACCAGGAACAGCACTAAAGCAAATCCAGCACGCTGCCCGCACAAACAGGCAGCGTGCCTTTTTTATCGTGTTGCATCCCCTCCAAAACTTTTTGAACAAATTCCCTGCTTTTGCTTGACAACCCCCGCCGGAGTATGCTACTATATCTTTGCTGATTAGATAACACTAACTTGCGCGCAGCCAGCTGATTGACCTCCGTTCCGGCTGCATCATATCCCCACAAATCTCCTTATTGCCTCCGTTTCATTTGCGGCAGTGCCCACCGGGCACGCAAGCATGCCGCGCAAAAATGCCATTATCGCCTGCAAAGGCATACCGAATCAAAGCAAGGCCGGCACCCATGGAATGAGCCACGTGGGTGCCGGTTTTGTTTGTATGGGTCTGTTCCCCCGGCCCCGCGCAGGCAAAATAATACAATAAGACCCCCGCCTGCAAAAGAGAGAAAAAAGGCGGGGGTCCTATTGATGTAAGGGGGGCAAAGCAGCAACCCATGTAAGGGAGGGCTGTTCCCTACATGCTGTGAGGGTCGCTGCCTGCGAGATTAGCGCAAACTAACCACGAACAAACAATACCACGCCGCCAGGATTTTGTCAAGCCCCGGAGCAAATCAAAATAAAAAAGTTTCAAAATATTCAAAAAGTTAGATTAAATAAACGCTTTCTCGGCAAAAATAAGAATACTCTGCCGCAGCCGCCAAACACAAAAAGTACCTTGCATTTTGTAACAACCTGTGATAGAATGACGGTGTTAAGGGTTAGTTGATACTAATCGTTGGGGCAGTGCTCACTGCTGATGAAATAGTTTCCCAAAGAAAGGATCGATCGATAATGGCATACCTGGAAATTGAAAAAGTTATAGGCCGCGAAATTCTGGACTCCCGCGGAAACCCCACCGTTGAAGCTGAGGTCTGGCTGGCTGACGGCACCGTTGGCCGCGGCATGGCACCTTCCGGCGCATCTACGGGCGAATTTGAAGCCCTGGAGCTGCGCGATGGCGACAAAGCCCGTTACGGCGGCAAGGGTGTGCAGAAGGCTGTGGAGAACATCAACACCACCATCAATGATGTTCTGACCGGCATGGATGCTTCCGATATTTACGCTGTCGATGCTGCCATGATCAAGGCAGACGGCACCAAGGATAAATCCAACCTGGGTGCAAACGCCATCCTGGCTGTTTCTATCGCTTCTGCCCGCGCAGCAGCCCTTTCTCTGGATATTCCTCTCTACCGCTTCCTGGGTGGTATTTCCGGCAACCGTCTGCCGGTTCCCATGATGAACATCCTGAACGGCGGTGCCCACGCAACCAACACCGTCGATACCCAGGAGTTCATGATTATGCCTGTCGGCGCACCTTCCTTCAAGGAAGCCCTGCGCTGGTGCGCTGAGGTGTTCCATGCCCTGGCAGCTCTGCTCAAGAATCGTGGCCTGGCCACCTCTGTGGGCGATGAGGGCGGCTTTGCCCCCAACCTGTCCAGCGATGAAGAGACCATCGAGACCATTCTGGAAGCCATCCGCAATGCAGGCTATGAGCCGGGCAAAGACTTCATGCTGGCTATGGACGCTGCTTCCAGCGAATGGAAGGGCACCAAGAAGGGCGAATATATCCTGCCCAAAGCCGGCACCCATTACACCAGCAGTGAACTGATCGCCCACTGGAAGAGCCTGGTTGAAAAGTACCCCATCATCTCCATTGAGGATGCCCTGGATGAGGAGGACTGGGAAGGCTGGCAGGAGCTGACCCGCGAGCTGGGCGGCAAGGTCCAGCTGGTTGGTGATGACCTGTTTGTTACCAACACCGAGCGCCTGTCCAAGGGCATTCAGCTGGGCTGCGGCAACGCAATCCTGATCAAGCTGAACCAGATCGGCTCCGTTTCCGAAACCCTGGAAGCCATCAAGATGGCCCACAAGGCTGGCTACACCGCCATTTCTTCTCACCGCTCCGGCGAAACCGAGGATACCACCATTGCCGACCTGGCCGTTGCCCTGAACACCTGCCAGATCAAGACCGGTGCGCCCAGCCGTACCGAGCGTGTGGCCAAGTACAACCAGCTGCTCCGCATTGAGGAAGAGCTGGGCGATTCTGCCGTTTACCCCGGTATGGCTGCTTTCAACGTGAAGCGCTGAACAGATACACCTAAGGCAGCACCGCACAATTCCCGCCTTGCGGCTTAAGCACCGCTCCGGCAGCTGCGGCACGGCATCTGCGTTGCCAAAATGCTCGATAA